>NZ_JAYESI010000090.1:0-1343 GCF_041903675.1 Corallococcus sp. RDP092CA
CGCGAGCGTGAAGACGCGCCGGTGACGACGGTGGGGGCGGGCAACCTGGCCTACGTCATCTACACGTCGGGCAGCACGGGCAAGCCCAAGGGCGTGGCGATTGAGCACCGGGGCGTGTCCAACTACCTGACGTGGTGCTTGACGGCGTACGGGCTGGAGGCGGGAGCGGGAGCGCCGGTGCACTCGTCGCTGGCGTTCGACTTGACGGTGACGAGCATGCTGGCGCCGCTGGTGGCGGGCCGCGGCGTGGTGATGGTGTCCGAGGCGCGAGGAGTGGAAGGGCTGGCGGACGTGCTGCGAGAAGGCGTGGGCTTCAGCCTGGTGAAGCTGACGCCGAGCCACCTGCGGCTGCTGGCGGACTTGCTGGGAGAGGAGGAGGCGGCGGGGAGGACGGGGGCCTTCGTCATTGGAGGGGAGGCGCTCTTCGCGGAGGAGCTGGCGTTCTGGCGCAAGCACGCGCGTGGCACGCGGCTCATCAACGAGTACGGCCCGACGGAGACGGTGGTGGGGTGCACGGTGCATGTGGTGGGGGAGGGGGACTCGGGCGGAGGAGCGGTGCGCATCGGCAAGCCGCTGCCGAACACGCGGATGTACGTGCTGGACGCGCAAGGGCAGCCGGTGCCGGTGGGAGTGCCGGGCGAGCTGTACGTCGGCGGTGTGCAGGTGGGCCGCGGGTACCTGGGGCGGCCGGAGTTGACGGCGGAGAAGTTCATCCCGGATGCGTTCAGCACGGAGGGTGGCGCGAGGCTGTACCGCACGGGTGACCTGGGGCGGTGGAGAGCGGACGGGACGCTGGAGTACCTGGGCCGTGCGGACTTCCAGGTGAAGGTGCGCGGCTACCGCATCGAGCTGGGGGAGGTTGAGTCCGCGCTCATGGGGGCCTACGGCGTGCGCGAGGCGGTCGTCGTCGTGCGGGAGGAGGTGGCGGGGGACAAGCGGCTGGTGGCGTACGTGGCGGGAGACGTGGAGTCGCTGGAGCGGCAGGCGCTGCGAGAGCACCTGGAGAAGACGCTGCCGGAGTACATGGTGCCGACGGCCTTCGTGGTGCTGGAGGCGCTGCCGGTGACGTCGAATGGGAAGGTGGACCGCAAGGCGCTGCCCGTCCCCAGCGACGAGCGAGGGGAGGTCGACGCGTTCATCGCGCCGCGCACGCCGACGGAGCAGTTGCTGGCGGGAGCATGGAGCGAGCTGCTGAGGGTGGAGCGGGTGGGGGCGACGGACGACTTCTTCGAGCTGGGGGGCCACTCGCTCTTGGCGACGCAGGTGCTGTCGCGCGTGCGAAGCCTCTTCCGCGTGGACCTTCAGCTGCGGGACGTCTTCAACGCTCCGACGGTGGAGAAGCT
>NZ_JAYESI010000091.1:0-1295 GCF_041903675.1 Corallococcus sp. RDP092CA
CCGCTGCGCTTCCTGGCGGAACTGCTCCAACTCCTTCTCCAACTCCACGGACCACCTCCTGGCGTGTGGCACACGGAGGTCTCACGCGCGGCTCGGCACGTCACGACGGGGCACGGCGAGGTCTTACTCGAAATCTTCGTCGGCCTGGAGCCGATTGACCTGCGTTGGGGCTTCGAGCGGCTGGCGGGGCTGGTGGAGGAGCGCCTGGGACGCCAGACGCGTAGCGGCGCGCTCTTCGTCTTCTTCGGCAAACGGCGCACCGCGCTCAAGGTGCTCTTCTACGACGGCACGGGGCTGTGCCTGTTCTACAAGCGGTTGGACTCCGGCTGCTTCCAGGTGCCGCACGGGCTGGAGGAGGGAGCCCAAAGTCTGGCGGTGGAGGAGCACGTGCTGGAGGAGTTGCTGGACGGGCTGCGCGTCGAGGCGCCGCGTCGCGGCCCTCGGCCGCATTGATAGCAGTGCGCGCCGGGGCCGCACGCGGTGGCCCCTACCCGGCAGGAGGGAGTCGACAGCGCGGATGTCAGAGGTTACAAGGCCGCCGCCGATGCACGAGTCCACGTCCGCCGCCCAGTCGCGCATTGCCGAATTGGAGGCGGCCCTGCACACGGAGCGAGCGGCCCTTGCCGCTGAGAGGCAGCGCACTGCGCAGTTGGAGAAGGAGCGGGACGTACTGAAGGCCTCGCACGAGAGGCTGCGGCTGGAGCTGGAGTTACTCAAGCGCCGCCTCTTCGTGGCCAAGGCCGAGAGGGTGGACACCCGGCAGTTGGAGCTGGAGTTCGCCCAGAAGCTGCGCGCCCTGGAGGAAGTGGCCGGCACGCTGGGCATGGCTGTGGGCGAGGCGTCAGGGGACGCGGGGACGAAGAAGAAGCGCAAGCCCTCGGGCCGGCGCGATTTGAAGAGTCTGCCGTTGGAAGAGAAGCGGGTGGAGATTGCCGACCCGCTCTTCGACGCGCTGGTGGCCCAGGGCAAGGCGGAGCGAATCGGCTTCGAGGAGAGCTGCAAGTTGGCCTGGCAGCGTGGCGGCATGCGCCGGCTCGTCATCGCCCGGGTGAAGTACCGCACCGTGGACGCCGACGGCGAGGCCACGCTGGCGTCGGCGATGACGCCCCCGGAGCTCTTCTTCCGCTGCCTGGCCGCGCCGTCGCTCTTGGCCCACGTCATTACCGGGAAGGTAACCGTTCACCGGCTCACGCTGCGTGCGCGAGCTGAGGGGCCTCCGCGAGAGGTAGCAGTGAGGGTGGCTGCAAACCTCGGCGGTGCGCGCGCAGCGAGTCCGTCAGGAAGTCGAGCACGCC
>NZ_JAYESI010000092.1:0-1284 GCF_041903675.1 Corallococcus sp. RDP092CA
CCTGAGGGATCCCCTCATCGCAGCATGAGGAGGGTTGATCATCCGTAGCGCTGCTGCTGTTGGAGAAGCCGAGGAGCCAGTTGAAGTGAGGGGCCATGACGAGGACGGTGCGCGGATGCGCGAGCATCCATTGAGCCCGGAAGTCGTCGAGGAGTTCGTGAGGTCCGTCGTCAACGAGGACCTCCATGCCAGGCGAGTGTTATCGCTGGCGAATGCGACGCTGGGGGTCATTCACGCGGCCTCGCTGGCGGTGGCCACGGTAGGCCGTGCGCTGGCGCAGGCCCGAGGACTGGAGCCGAAGCACGCCATCAAGCAGGTGGACCGGTTGCTCTCCAATACCGGGGTGAACGTCTGGGAACTCTTCGCCTCGTGGGTACCGATGGTGCTCGCACAGCGCACAGAGGCGGTGGTGGCGCTGGACTGGACGGACTTCGAGCCCGACGACCACAGCACGGTGTGCCTCTACCTGCTGACGAAGCACGGACGCGCCACCCCGCTCCTGTGGCACACGGCCCTCAAGAGTGGCCTGGCCGGGAATCGAAACGAGGCGGAGGACCTGGTGCTGCGCCGGCTTCGCGAGGTGCTGCCAGAGGGAGTCAAGGTGACG
This sequence comes from Corallococcus sp. RDP092CA, assembly GCF_041903675.1. NCBI lineage: Bacteria > Pseudomonadati > Myxococcota > Myxococcia > Myxococcales > Myxococcaceae > Corallococcus > Corallococcus sp. RDP092CA. The sequence continues at coordinate 608 of NZ_JAYESI010000092.1, forward strand.
GTGGTGGCTGACCGCGGCTTTGGGGATGTCGAGTTGTACGAGTTGCTGAAGGCGGAACTGGGCTTCGATTTCGTCATCCGCTTCCGCGAGTGTATCCACGTCGAGGATGAGAAGGGCGTCGTGCGGAGCGCTGCCGAGTGGGTCCCCCGGAGTGGACGCGCGACGGCTTTGAGGAACGCGACAGTCACAGGCCGGCGCTACAGACTCGCGGCCGTCGTGGTGGTGAAGGCACTTGGGATGAAGGATGCCTGGTGCCTGGCCACGAGTCTTGCAGCCAGCGCCGCGGAAGTGGTGAAACTTTACGGTCGGCGCTTCTCGATTGAGGAGAGCTTCCGCGATACGAAGGACTGGAGATTCGGCATGGGCCTTTCCTCCGCTCGTCTGAAGGACCCGGACCGGCGCGACCGGTTGCTGCTGGTGAGCGCGATGGCCGTGGCGCTGCTCACCCTGCTCGGTGCGGCCGCGGAGGACACCGGCTTGGACAGGACGCTCAAGGCGAACACCGTAGCCAGACGCACCCACTCGCTCTTCAACCAGGGGCTGTATTTCTACGGCGCGCTGCCGATGATGAAAGGCCATCAATTTGAGCCTCTCATGAGGCGTTTCGGCGAACTCGTCCTTGAGCAGATGTTCTTCCGCGAGGTCTACGCCGTCCTATAAACAAGGGGATGCATCAG
>NZ_JAYESI010000093.1:0-1205 GCF_041903675.1 Corallococcus sp. RDP092CA
GAGCGGAGCGACTCCTCCCTTGTCATTGCCTGTCGGATCACCTGCTCTTGTTTCAACCCACGCTCCGCTCCGAAGAGCGGAGCGACTTGCGACAACCCCGCCACGTTCGAGGCGTGGACGCGGTTTCAACCCACGCTCCGCTCCGAAGAGCGGAGCGACGATGAGCCGGCCGTGCGCGAATGGCTCCAGAAGTTTCAACCCACGCTCCGCTCCGAAGAGCGGAGCGACAGGTGCCAGGGCTCCAGACCCGGGTGGGCTGGTTGTTTCAACCCACGCTCCGCTCCGAAGAGCGGAGCGACTCGTCACGGGCGTGGAGTCAGGAGCGTCGGGAGGTTTCAACCCACGCTCCGCTCCGAAGAGCGGAGCGACTCACGCGCGATGCGCTTGGTCTTCCGCCTGGAGATGTTTCAACCCACGCTCCGCTCCGAAGAGCGGAGCGACCAGGGCACGTGCCCAGCAAGTCAAGACGGGCAATGAGGTTTCAACCCACGCTCCGCTCCGAAGAGCGGAGCGACGGCTCCATCGCCACCCTCTACTTCGGCGTCATCGCGTTTCAACCCACGCTCCGCTCCGAAGAGCGGAGCGACGGTGGATGCGCTGGCGGACAGCCTCGGCCTGTAGCCAAGTTTCAACCCACGCTCCGCTCCGAAGAGCGGAGCGACGACTTGGCCGCATCAGGAAGGGACCCAGGGTGCAGGTTTCAACCCACGCTCCGCTCCGAAGAGCGGAGCGACGGCGGACGGCGTTGGGAGTACGCATGCCTTCGGTGCAAGTTTCAACCCACGCTCCGCTCCGAAGAGCGGAGCGACCCGCCGCGTCGTCGGTGTCGCCAAGGTGGCGTGTGTTTCAACCCACGCTCCGCTCCGAAGAGCGGAGCGACGGGCCCAGGCGGACGCAGAGCGACAAGCCCGGCTGGTTTCAACCCACGCTCCGCTCCGAAGAGCGGAGCGACCTAGTCATTAGTGAGACAATGACTAGAGACGTTGTTTCAACCCACGCTCCGCTCCGAAGAGCGGAGCGACCTAGTCATTAGTGAGACAATGACTAGAGACGTTGTTTCAACCCACGCTCCGCTCCGAAGAGCGGAGCGACGTCGCGGTCGTACTTGGCACCCGACAAGGACTCATTGTTTCAACCCACGCTCCGCTCCGAAGAGCGGAGCGACAGAGGCCGGCCAGCTCATCTCCGAACCCGAAAATGTTTCA
>NZ_JAYESI010000094.1:0-1166 GCF_041903675.1 Corallococcus sp. RDP092CA
CGGCTTCGGGCGCCCCGCACTCCAGGAACTTCCTTCGCGCGTGAGCCCAGCAGTGCGCGACACCGAAGCGCCCATGGCTGGCGGCGGCCAGCGCGTCGTACACCGCGTAGCCGTCCGTCATGAGCAGGCCGGAGTACCCCTTCAGCAGCTCGCGCGCCGCCTGGGCGCCGCGGCCCTGGGCCACGCGGTAGACGACGGCGGTGGACGAGGCGAGCGCCCACAGGTGCCACTTCGCCTGGCCCTGGCTGCCCAGCAGCGGCCAGCGCGTCTCGTCCGCGCCCAGCACCCCTTGCAGCAGTTGGTCGGCCCACAGCGCGTCGTAGGTGGGCAGCAGCAGACGCACCAGCGCCGCCAACTGGTCCCACAGTGTCTGGCTGTCGCAGGTGGGGCCCTCGCGCGCCATGGCGCGCACTTGCCTCTCCAGGGGCAGGTGGTCCAGGTACTTGGAGGCGGCCACCTCGACGGCGAAGTCGAGGGAGTAGCGCCCCTGGGGCTGCAGCTTCTGGGGCCCAGGGGCCGTCTGGACGCACGCGTTGCACGCGCAGCGGTACTTCTGACGGCGGTGGCGCTTGAGGACGAAGCGGCGCACGAGGACGTCGACTTCCTCCGACTCCTCGAAGCAGCCCGTCATGGGCTTGAGCAGCCCCCCACAGGAGGGGCATTGCGTGTCGGCCTCGTCCAGCACGTGCACCACCTCCACCAGCGGGAGGGCCTGCTGCACACGCGGGCCATGGCCGCGCCGCACCGCTTCGGGGGCGTGCGTGTCCTCGGGCCGAGGGGCCGGACGTTTCTCGCTGGAGGGCGCGAAGAGCGCAGCGCGCGCATTGTCCAACTGGCGCTCCACCTCGGCCAGTCGTAGCTGGAGGTGGCTGGCGTCAGCGCCCTGCGCCGTCAGCAGCGCGCGGGTGAGTTCCACGTTGCGCCGCACCAACCGGGCATTCTCCGCTTCGAGCAGGAGGGCGGCCTGTCGCAGCCGCTCCACGTCCTTCTCCTGTGCGAGGTGCACCGCCATGGCTGCGTGCATGTGCCATGGCGGTGCGTCCGGAGGCAAGCGTCGGCGGACGTCAGCGCGCGGTGCCGACGAAGGGCTCGCTGTCTGCCTCCTCGCTTGCGTGCTGGCCACGCGCCCGTGCGAAGAGGGGCAGCGGCGTCGCCGAGGCGGGAGC
>NZ_JAYESI010000095.1:0-1135 GCF_041903675.1 Corallococcus sp. RDP092CA
TCATGTCCAAGGAAAAGTTCGATCGCAGCCTGCCCCACGTGAACATCGGAACGATTGGGCACGTGGACCACGGCAAGACGTCGCTGACGGCGGCCATCACGAAGGTGCTGGCGAAGACGGGCGGCGCCACGTTCCTGGCGTACGACCAGATTGACAAGGCGCCGGAGGAGCGCGAGCGCGGCATCACCATCTCGACGGCGCACGTGGAGTACAAGACGAAGAACCGGCACTACGCGCACGTGGACTGCCCGGGGCACGCGGACTACGTGAAGAACATGATTACGGGAGCGGCGCAGATGGACGGCGCCATCCTGGTGGTGTCGGCGGCGGACGGCCCGATGCCGCAGACGCGCGAGCACATCCTGCTGGCGCGGCAGGTGGGCGTGCCGTACATCGTGGTCTTCCTGAACAAGGTGGACCTGCTGGACGACCCGGAGCTGCGCGAGCTGGTGGAGATGGAGGTCCGGGACCTGCTGAAGAAGTACGAGTTCCCCGGGGACACCATCCCCATCATCCCGGGCTCCGCGGTGAAGGCGCTGGAGGGTGACACCAGCGACATCGGCGAGCCGGCCATCCTGAAGCTGATGGCGGCGGTGGACGAGTACATCCCGACGCCGCAGCGCGCGACGGACAAGCCCTTCCTGATGCCGGTGGAGGACGTCTTCTCCATCGCGGGCCGTGGTACGGTGGCGACGGGGCGCGTGGAGCGCGGCGTCATCAAGGTGGGCGAGGAGGTGGAGGTCGTCGGTCTGCGCGCGACGCAGAAGACGGTGGTGACGGGCGTGGAGATGTTCCGCAAGCTGCTGGACGAGGGGCGGGCGGGGGACAACATCGGCGCGCTGGTGCGTGGCCTCAAGCGCGAGGACATGGAGCGCGGGCAGGTGCTGGCGAAGCCGGGCAGCATCACGCCGCACACGAAGTTCAAGGCGCAGATTTACGTGCTGTCGAAGGAAGAGGGCGGCCGCCACACCCCGTTCTTCAAGGGGTACCGTCCGCAGTTCTACTTCCGCACCACGGACGTGACGGGCACGGTGAAGCTGCCGGACAACGTCGAGATGGTCATGCCGGGCGACAACATCGCCATCGAGGTGGAGCTCATCACCCCGGTCGCGATGGAGAAGGAGCTCCGGTTCGC
>NZ_JAYESI010000096.1:0-1115 GCF_041903675.1 Corallococcus sp. RDP092CA
AGCCAGGAGTCATGCGTCGCTCCGCTCTTCGGAGCGGAGCGTGGGTTGAAACGCGAGGGCGCGTTCCGCGAGCTCGCGGGTCGGGATGTCGCTCCGCTCTTCGGAGCGGAGCGTGGGTTGAAACAAGGAGATCTACGGCGATCAGTTCGTCAAGATGTCCATGTCGCTCCGCTCTTCGGAGCGGAGCGTGGGTTGAAACTGCTTCGAGGCGCGAAGGTCCTCGAAGGTGGAGTCGCTCCGCTCTTCGGAGCGGAGCGTGGGTTGAAACACAGACGTGCCCATGATGACGCTATCGGCAGCGGAGTCGCTCCGCTCTTCGGAGCGGAGCGTGGGTTGAAACATCACCCCCGAGGAAGCGGCGTGGTTTCAAGAAACGTCGCTCCGCTCTTCGGAGCGGAGCGTGGGTTGAAACGTCTCCGTGAGGGTGCCCTGATTCCAGATGCCCAGTCGCTCCGCTCTTCGGAGCGGAGCGTGGGTTGAAACTGGGGCACGGGCTCGCGCATGGAGCTCCAGTCCGTCGCTCCGCTCTTCGGAGCGGAGCGTGGGTTGAAACCTGACGGACGGCGCTCAGCCTGCGTACAGCGTCGAGGTCGCTCCGCTCTTCGGAGCGGAGCGTGGGTTGAAACATCACCCGGCGCGTCGTGGACTACAACAACGAGTTCGTCGCTCCGCTCTTCGGAGCGGAGCGTGGGTTGAAACCCTTACGAGCCACGGTGGACTTGCCCCATCCCGTCTGTCGCTCCGCTCTTCGGAGCGTGGGTTGAAACAGCGCACTCCATGCAGGCGGCCCTTCGGCGGCGAAGTCGCTCCGCTCTTCGGAGCGGAGCGTGGGTTGAAACTCGAATAAGCGTCGCCCCAACTTAGACGGCTCGGTTGTCGCTCCGCTCTTCGGAGCGGAGCGTGGGCTGAAACCATCCAATTGCTCGAAAATGAGCCCCGCGTCATCACGTCGCTCCGCTCTTCGGAGCGGAGCGTGGGTTGAAACCCACAGCTCCAGTTGTTCGCGCCGCGCTACAACAAGTCGCTCCGCTCTTCGGAGCGGAGCGTGGGTTGAAACAAGAGCAGGTGATCCGACAGGCCATGACCAGGGTGGAGTCGCTCCGCGCTTCGGCGGG
>NZ_JAYESI010000097.1:0-1071 GCF_041903675.1 Corallococcus sp. RDP092CA
CCCACGGTGAGGTCTTCCTGCGCGGAGTAGCGCGACAGGAGCACCTGGAACGCCGCGAGCAGCACCATGAAGGGCGTGGCGCCCTCGCGCTGGGCCAGGGCCTTGAGCGCGTCGGACGTCGCCTGGGGAATGCTCACGGCGTGCGTCGCACCCGCGTGGGACTGGATGGCCGGGCGGGGATGATCCGTGGGCAGCTCCAGCGTGGCCGGAGCCCCCGCGAGCTGCTGCTTCCAGTAGCCCAGCTGCGACTCCAGCGTCTCGCCCTGGAGCCAGTCGCGCTGCCACGTCGCGAAGTCCGTGTACTGCACCGGCAGCGGGGCGAGCACGGGCGTCTGCCCGGTGCTGAAGGCCTCGTAGAAGGCCACCAGCTCGCGGACGAGCACGCCCATGGACCAGCCGTCGGAGACGATGTGGTGCATCGTCACCAGGAGCAGGTGCTCCTCCTCGGCCAGCCGCACGAGCGCGGTGCGCAGCAGCGGGCCGTTCCGCAGGTCGAACGGCTGACGTGCATCCGCTTCGACCTCCCGCTGTGCTTCGGTTTCCCGCTCCGCTTCGGGCAGCGTGGAGAGGTCGGTGAGCGGCAGCGCCCACGTGCCGGGCGTGTGGATGTGCTGGGTGGCCTGCCCCTGGCTTTCGCGGAAGGTGGTGCGCAGGGCGTCGTGGCGCGCGACCAGCGCTTCGAAGGCGCGGCGCAGCGCCTCCACGTCCACCTGTCCCGTCAGCCGGAGCGCGGTGGGGATGTTGTAGGACGCATCGCCCGGCGTGAGCTGATCCAGGAACCAGAGGCGCTGCTGGGCGAAGGAGAGCGGCGGCGGACCGTCCGAATGGGCCCGGGTGAGCGGAGGGAGGCGGAGGCTCGGCGTCTGGGCCTGGAGGCGCTCGGCGAGCGCGGCCACGGTGGGCGCTTCGAAGAGGGCGCGGAGCGGCAGCTCCACGCGGAAGGCGGAGCGCACGCGGGAGACGAGCTGGGTGGCCAGCAGGGAGTGGCCGCCGAGCGCGAAGAAGTCGTCGAGGATGCCCACGCGCTCCACGCGCAGGACCTGGGAGAAGAGGGCCGCGAGCTGCTCCTCT
>NZ_JAYESI010000098.1:0-1029 GCF_041903675.1 Corallococcus sp. RDP092CA
CTGCTCATGACGGACGGCTACGCGGTGTACGACGCGCTGGCCGCCGCCAGCCATGGGCGCTTCGGTGTCGCGCACTGCTGGGCTCACGCGCGAAGGAAGTTCCTGGAGTGCGGGGCGCCCGAAGCCGACGTCGCACTCCACCTCATCGGCGAGCTGTACCGAATCGAGCGTGAGTACCGCACCGGGCCGCCCGACGAAGCACGCCTGCTGGCCCTGCGGCAGCAGCACAGCCGCCCTCTCCTGGCGCGCCTGCACGCGTGGGCCCTCGCGCAAACCGCGCTCCCCGAGTCGGGCTTCGGACGCGCGCTCGCGTACCTGGGCAAGCTGTGGCCAGGCCTCACCCGCTTCGTCAACGACGCGCGCCTGCCTCTGGATAACAACTCCACCGAGCGCGCCCTGCGTGGGCCCGTGGTGGGACGCAAGAATCACTACGGCAGCAGAAGCCGTCGTGGCACCCAGGCCGCCGCCCTCTTCTACTCACTGCTGGAGTCCGCGAAGTTGTGCGGCCTCGAGCCGAAGGCCTACCTGCGCGCCGCCGCGCTCGCCGCCCTGCGCGGGCAGCCGCCACTGCTACCCCATCAGATGATGGCCCACTGAGGACCTCCCCCATGGAGACGAAGATTTCGGCAACCCTCCTGGACTACGCCTCGCCGCTCTTCGAAGGCATGCCCCCCAGTGTGCCCCTCGAGCAACGTCGCAGCATCCTCCAGGTGGCCATCACCGTCTGGAATGCGCTCGTCACCGCGGCCTGGGGCGGGGAAGACTTGCTGCCGGACCTCTTCCGCCGGCTCGACGCGCTACCAGAACCGGGCCGCTCCACCATGCGTGCCACCATCGACATGCTCGTGGCCCGCAAGCGCCAGCTCTTCGCCCGTGACTTGCGTGGCATCGGCGCCTGGGAACTCCGCCAGACGGCGAACGGTGACGTCTCCCTTTGGGCAGAAGCTCGCGCCCCACGCCGCTGATTCCCGCGCAGCCCCTTTCACGAATTTCCTCGCCGCACCAGACGGGGCGCGGCGAGGAGTTACG
>NZ_JAYESI010000099.1:0-992 GCF_041903675.1 Corallococcus sp. RDP092CA
CACGCAGTCCGGTGGACCTGAGCACGCAGGGGGGCGAGCGTGAGAGCCATGGCGGCGTCCCAGCGCGCGGAGAGCACCAGGGCACGGAGGTCGAGCACCTCCTGACCGGACTGCTCTTTCCAGCGGCTGCCGGCGCGCTTCATGCGCAGGGCCACGAGCGATTTGCAGGTGGCCTCCACGTTGCCGCTGCCGATAGGCAGCCCCGCGGCACGGGCATCGGCGTAGTGCATGCGTTCGCCGTGGTTCTCCAGGTAGGTGAGGGCCTCGTGGACAGGGCGGCCGTCGGCGAGCCCGTCGTCGCGCTTGCCCGAGGCGCCCAGCACCCGCACCAGCTTCCAGACGGCGCCAGGTTGGTTGAGAAGCATCAGCTTCCACTTCTCACGCAGGGCCGCGGCCTCCTGCTTCGAGGGCGCCAGCAGCAGCGCCGCCGCGCCGAGTTTCTCCATGAGGTGCCAGAAGTCCACCAGGCGCACGACGGACCTGGCCGTGGCCGCGTGCGAGGCGAGGGCCTCGTCGAGCAGCGTGTGCAACTCCGGGGCACCGTCGGTGAGGACTACCACGCGCAAGGAGGGAAGCTGGCCCAGGAGGGCTTCCACGTCGAGGGCCAGCCGCCGGGCCAGCTCCTTGCCACCCCTGGCCGGCATGCGCCCGTAGCGCAGGGTGGAAAGGGCCTCGCCCTTCGCGTCATGGAAGGTCAGACAGGCCACGTAGGCCATGCGCCAGACGACGTCGACGGGCCTCTTCGCGGCGCCGCGTCGAGGTCGCCCCACGGGCCGAGCCTTCGGCTCCTCCATGGGCAAGGCCACCCGGTCCAAGCTGACGCTGATGCTGTGCGCGTCCTCGGGCACCGCGAGCGTTTCGGCCAGAGCGGCCTCCACGCGCACACGCCCCTCCCCGTACAGCGCGCCAACCGCATGCCCCACCCGCTCGAAGCTGCTGCGGCTGTAGGGCAGCACGCCCAGCGCGCGGGCAGTCCCCTGCGCCTCGCGCGA
>NZ_JAYESI010000009.1:0-241022 GCF_041903675.1 Corallococcus sp. RDP092CA
GCCCACGAGCGTCTCCGGGCCCGCGCCGCGCGCACGCAGGTGATGCGCGAGCTGGTTCGCGCGGGCATCGAGCTGCGCGTAGGTGAGGCGCTGGTCCTCGAACTGGAGCGCGATGGCCTCGGGCGCGCGTTCGGCCTGGGACTCGAAGAGCTGATGGAGCGTGGCGCCCCGGGGGAAGTCCGCGCGCGTGTCGTTCCAGCCGCGCAGCACCTGCTCACGCGCGGTCGGCGTGAGCAGCGAGAGCGTCGCGAGCGGAGCCTCCGGCGCCGCGATGACCTCCCGCGCGAGCACCACCAGGTGCTCCGCCATGCGCGCGATGGTGGCTTCGTCGAAGAGGGCGGTGGCGTACTCCAGGTGGCAGGAGAGCTCCGTGCGGCGCTCCAGGACCTCCAGGGCCAGGTCGAACTTGGCCGTGTCGGTGGGGACGTCCACCGGGCTCAGCTCCAGGGACGGCAGCGTGGCCCGCGCCTCCGGCGTGTTGACGACGTTGAGGCTCACCTGGAAGACCGGCGTGCGGCTCAGGTCGCGCGGAAGTTCGAGCGTCTCCAGGACGCGCTCGAACGGGGCGTCCTGGCGCGCGTAGCCCTCCAGGGCCTGGGTCCGCACGCGGCCCAGCAGCTCCACGAAGGACGGCTGGCCGGACAGCCTGGAGCGCATGGGCAGGGTGTTGATGAAGCACCCCATCAGCCACTCCACCTCCGGCCGCGTGCGCCCCGCGATGGGCGTGCCCACCACGAAGTCCTCCTGGCCCGAGTAGCGCGACAGCAGCGTCTGGAAGAGCGCCATCATCACCATGAACGACGTGGCGCCGTGCTTGCGGCCCAGCGCCATCAGCGGCGCGGACACGTCCGCGGGGAACGCGAAGCGGTGCCGCGCGCCCTCGAAGGACTGGACGGCGGGGCGCGGCCGGTCCGTGGGCAACTCCAGCGCGGGCGCACCGAGGAGCTGTTGCTTCCACCAGGCGACCTGCGCCTCCATCACGCCGCCTTCCAGCCAGCCGCGCTGCCACACGGCGTAGTCCGCGTACTGCACCGGCAGCGGCGGCAGGGGCGACGGCTGGCCCGCACGGAACGCGGCGTAGTTCGCCGTCAGCTCATGCGCGACGACCATGTTGCACCACGCGTCGGACACCGCGTGGTGGAAGACGAGCGCCAGCACATGCACCTGGGGCTCCAGGCGCAGCAGCGTCGCGCGCAGCACCTCCTGCTCCAGGTCGAAGGGCCGCAGCGCGTGGGCCCGGCAGAAGCGCTGCATCTCCGCCTCGCGGGCCTCGGGCGTCTCGCCCTCGACGTCCCGGCCCTGGAGCGGCAGGCCGCGCGACGGGTGGATGACCTGCACCGCGCGATCGCCGTCCAATGAGTACGTCGTGCGCAGCACCTCGTGCCGTGTCACCAGCGCGTCCAGCGCGGCCTGGAGCGCGGCTTCGTCCAGCGCTCCGACGAGGCGGAAGAGGGCCGCGTTGTTGTACGCGCCGCTGGTCGGCTCCAACTGCTGGAGGTACCAGAGGCGCTGCTGCGCGAAGGACAGCGGCAGCGGCTGGCCCCGGCCCACGCGCGGGATGGGCGGAGGGCCCGCGTTGACCACCGGCGCGGCGGCCTTCGGGGCCTCCACGGCGGGGCGCGCCACGGGCGGAGGAGGGAGGCGGGAAGGCGTGGCCACCGGCTCCACCCGGCCATCCGCGCGCATGCGCGCATGGCGGCCGGTGCGGTACAGCCGGGCGGCGGACTCGCGCGGGTGCGGCACGAGGCGGCGGTGCTCTTCATCACCCGCGCGCCACAGCGCGGTGGGGAGCCCCGCGCCGGCGAGGGCCAGCTCACCCACCACGCCCGCGGGCACGGGCTGGCCGGCCGCGTCCAGCACCCAGGTCTCCAGGTCGGCGGGGATGCGCTCGCGCGGCGTGCGCGGCAGGAGCACCCCTTCCTGGGCGTCACCGGACAGCCACACCTCCACGCCCGCGGCCCGGTGCAGCGCCGCGCCCAGCTCCACCGACGCGCCCTCCAGCACCAGCGCGCCCACGTGGGCCAGGGACTCGCGCGCCTGCGGCAGCTCGCTCAGCGTGCGCGCCAGGCGGGCCGACGTGTGCAGCAGCGCCGCGCCGGACTGCCGCGCCAGCTCCAGCAGCCCCTCCACGCCCGCCTCGGCCTCGACCAGCACCTGCTCCTGACGGGCGGCGGCCTCCTCGGCCATGCGCTCGCGCACCACGGCCAGCCGGCGCAGGCCGTCCAGCACCACCGGCGTCTCCAGGCCGAAGTCGATGAGCGCCGCCACCTCGTCCACGTCCGCCGCGCGCACGTCGCGCAGCCGCTGCATCGCGCCGTCCACCGTGCCCACGAGGCCCGTCGTCCGGGCGTGGTTCTCGAAGGTGTGCTCCAGCAACGCGTCGATGTCCTGCGGGGACAGCTTCTGGATGTCGCCCTGGTAGCCCTGGGTGAGCAGCAGCGACGTGAGGATGTCCACCGAGCTGCGGAAGTACGACAGCAGCGGCTGGCGCACCTGGCGCAGCACCTCCTGGTCGTCGTCGCCCAGGTACGTGTGCAGCATGCACGTCACGTGGCCCCGGCCGGGGTGGCCGTTGCGGCGCCACGCCTCGCGGTACAGCGCCACCTTCGGCTTCAGCTCCTCCAGCGAGTGCGACAGCAGGCCCGTCAGCACGCCCGCGCCCAGCTCGCCCGCCATGCGGAACGTCTCCGGGTTGGCCGCGGCGGTGAGCCACACCGGCAGCTCCTTCTGCACCGGCTTCGGGCGCAGGCCGATCTCCGCCGTGGTGCCGGCGCCCGCGGGGCGCTTGAGGCGCTCGCCGCGCCACAGCGCGCGCAGCGTGGAGAGCTTCTCCAGGAGGAGGTCCCGGCGCTTCTCGAAGTTCGCCGGCGCGAAGGTGAAGTCCTGCGTGTGCCAGCCCGTGGCCACGGACAGGCCCACGCGGCCCTGGGACAGGTTGTCCACCACGGACCACTGCTCCGCGATGAGCAGCGGATCATGCAGGGGCAGCACCACGCTGCCGGAGCGCAGGTGCAGGTGCTTCGTCACGGCCGCGACCGCGGCGGAGACCACCGCGGGCTGCGGGTACAGACCGCCGAAGGAGTGGAAGTGCCGCTCCGGCGTCCACACCGCGGAGAAGCCGTTCGCGTCCGCGAACCTCGCGCCCTCCATCAACAGCTCGTACTTCGGCCCCTGGAGCGTGTCCTCGTCGTTGGCGAAGTAGATGAGGCTCAGGTCCATGGCCTTCGCGCGGGGGCCACCCCCGCCCAGGCTCACCAGCCGCGCGGTGATGCGCTCCGGCGGGTACACCACGCGCAGGCCGCGAGTGAGCGCCCACAGGGCCTCCAGCTCCGGCCGGTCCGCGGCCGCCTCGCTCGCGGACAGCCATGCGCCGCCATCCGGCGGAGACAGCCGCGCGTCCAGGCCGGTGAAGAACCCCGCCAGCTCCCGGTGGCCCAGCGCCCACGCGGGCTGCCCGGAGCCCGTGGGCAGCAGCCACGCCAGCGCGCGCGCGTCCTCGCCGGCGACACGCGACGCGCCGGACGCGTCCACGTCCTCCACGTAGACGACCTGCGAGGACTCCACCCGCACGGAGGCCACCATCGCGCGCGTGGTAACGAGCACCGGCACGCGGGCGCCCTCCGGCGCGTAGACGGGCAGGTGTCCCAGGTCGGCCGGGCCCAGCGCGATGCCCGCGCCCCCGGCGGCCAGCACCGCCCACAGCGCGGCCAGCTTCTCCGGCGACGAGCGCAGGCACACGGCCACCGGCGTCCCGGCCGTCACGCCCAGGGCCTTCAGGCGCGAGGCCAGGGCATCCGCGCGGGCGCCCAGCTCCGTCCAGGTCCAGTGCGTCTCCCCACGGGAGATGGCGACCGCGTCCGGGTGGCGCGCGCGGCGCTCCGCGAGGAGGGCCGGCACGGAGGTGAAGCCCGGGGGCACCCGGGGGGCGGGCCAGGCGCGGCGCTCGGCCTCCGTGGCCAGGGGCAGGTGCGAGACGGGCGTCTCGGGCCGGGCGAGCGCGGCGCCGAGCAGCACCTGGAAGTGCTCCACGAGCCGCGCCACGGTGACGGCGTCGAACAGCTCCGTCGCGTACTCCAGGACGCCGTGGACGCGGCCCGGGGCCTCGGAGACGAGGAGCGTGAGGTCCGACAGGGTGGCCCCCCACTGCACGGGCGTGTCCGGCACCTCCACCAGCGAGCCGCGGATGCCGATGAGCTCCAGCGTCGTGGCGCCCGCGGCCGCGCCCGTGTGGTAGACGAACACGGAGTCCGTCATCCGGCCCCGGCCGATGTCCCTGCCCGGGATGAGGGCCTCCACCAGGTACTCGAAGGGGACGTCGGGACGCGTCTGCGCGTCGGTGACCTCGTCGCGCACCTGGACGAGCAGGTCGCGGAAGGTGAGGCCTTCCGTGAAGCGCGTCCGGAACGCCGCCGAGTGCGCCACGTAGCCGATGAGCGGCAGCAGCTCCGGCCGCGTGCGGTTGGCGATGGGCGTGCCGACGATGATGTCCGTCTGGCCGCTGTACCGGTGCAGGACCGTCTGCCACGCGGCGAGCACGGTCATGTAGCCGGTGAAGCCCTCGCGACGGCTGAAGGCCATGAGCTCGCGGGAGAGCCCGGGCGAGAACTCCAGCGTCATGCGCTCGGAGGTCAGCGGGCTGTCGGCGGGACGCGGACGATCCGTGGGCAGGTCGAGCCTGCGCGGCATGCCGGCCAGGCGCTGACGCCAGCCCTGGTCCTGTTCAGGCAGGTGGTTGCCCGCGATGCTGTTGCGCTGCCACGCGCCGAAGTCCGCGTACTGGAGGGGCAGCGGGGGCAGGGGGGAAGGACGGCCCTGGAGGAAGGCGTCGTAGAGCTGGCCCAGCTCCTGGACGAAGAGGGCGATGGAGAGCGTGTCGCCGACGATGTGGTGGAGGCAGCCCAGGAGCAGGTGCACCTTCGCGTCCAGGCGGATGAGCGTGGTGCGCAGCACGGGGCCGTGGACGAGGTCGAACGCCTTCGAGGCGTCCTCGCGCGCGAGCCGCAGGGCCTCGGCTTCGCGGGCCTCCATGGGGCCCCCCAGCTCCACGCGGGTGAGCGGGACGCGCATCTGCGCGTGGAAGCGCTGCACGGGACGGCCATCCACGGCGTCGTAGGTCGTGCGCAGCGCTTCGTGGCGCTGGACGATCTCCTGGATGCCTCGCTCCAGCACCTCCGCGTTGACGTCGCCTTCGAGGCGCAGGACGAACGGGAGGTTGTACGTGGACCGGCCGGGCAGGTGCTGCTCCAGGCGCCAGACGCGCTCCTGCACGAAGGACAGGGGCAGCTCGCCGGTGCGCGGCAGGGGCACCAGGGGAAGCTCCGTCGAGACGGGGGCCCGCGGCGCCTGACGCAGCAGGGGCACGAGGCGCTCCGCGATGCCCGCGACGGTGGGCGCTTCGAAGAGCGCGGCGAGCGGGAGGTTCACGCCGAAGGTGTCGCGCACCTGGTTGAGGAGCTGGGCGGCCGTCAGGGAGTTGCCGCCAATCTCCAGGAAGTTGTCATGGCGGCCCACGAACTCCAGGCCCAGGCGCTCGCGCCACAGCGCGGCCACGCGCGCCTCCACCTCGCCGCGCGGAGCGTCGTCGCGGACGGGCTGCGCGGGCGATGGGGCCTCGGTGACGGGCACCTCCGGGGTGGCCGGCTCGGGGAGCGCGGGCGCCGGGGAAATGACCGGGGCCGCCACGGCGATGGCCGGAGGCGGCGGGAGCGGGGGCGTGGGACGGAGGACAGGCCCGGAGACGGCAGCCTGCGCCTTCGGCTCCACCCAGACCGTCTTCTCCTGGAAGGCATACGTGGGCAGGTGCAGCCGCAGGCGCTGTTCGTGCGCGTAGAACGCGCTCCAGTCCACGATCACCCCCGAGGCCCACAGCTCGCCCACGGCCTGGAGCCAGCCCTGCTGCTCCGTCGTCGCTCCGCCCAGGCGCAGCGACGCGAGCCCTCGCACGCGAGGGGCGCCGTCCTCTCCCCCCACCAGGTTCGCGCGCACGAGCGGCGTCACGTCCTGACCGGGCCCGACCTCCAGCAGTACCGCGCAGCCCTCCTCCTGGAGCGTCTCCACCGCGCGGGTGAAGTGCACCGGCCTGCGCATCTGCTCGGTCCAGTAGCGCGGCTCCGCGAGCTGCCCGGGTCGCGCCACCGTGCCCGTGAGGCTGGACACGTACCGCGCCTTCGGCTCCGACCACCGCAGCGCGCCCACCACGCGCGCCAGCTCCGGCATCAGCGGCTCCACGTCCGCCGAGTGGAACGCGTGCGGCGCGGGCATGCGCACCGCCCCGGCCTTCTGGGCCTTCAGCTCGGCCTCCAGGCGCTCCACCTCTTCCACGGGACCGGAGACCACGCAGCGATCCGGGGTGTTCACCGCCGCCAGCTCCAGCCGGCCCGATAGCAGGGGTTGAACCCGCGCCGAGGGCAGCGCCACCGCGAGCATCGCCCCCGGTGGCATCCGGTGCATCAGCTCGCCGCGCGCCACGGTGAGGCGCATCGCGTCCTCCAGGGACAGCGCGCCCGCGACACACGCCGCCGCGTACTCCCCGAAGCTGTGCCCCAGCACCGCGTAGGGCTGCACCCCCAGGTCCTGCCACAGCCGCGCCAGCGACACCTGCACGCTGAACAGCGCGGGCAACGCCACGCGCGTCTCCGCGAGCGACGCCATGGCGTCCGCCTCCGCGCCGGCCCCGGGCGACAGCAGCCTCGACACCCGCGCCCGCAGCGGCGCCTCCAGCAGCGCGAGGCACCTCTCCAGGTGCGCGCGGAACAGGGGCGAGGCCTCCGAGAGCTCGCGCCCCATGGCGACCCGCTGCGCTCCCTGCCCGGAGAACACGAACGCCACGCGGGGCCCGCGCTTGTCGGTCTTCACCGCCGCCACCGGCTTGCGCAGCTGGCGCACCAGGTCCGCCGCGTCCTTCACCACCAGGGCGTGGCGGTACTCGAACCGCCTGCGGCCCACGGCGTGCGTGAACGCCAGGTCCGCCAGCATCCGCGCGTCCATTCCGTCCGTCACATGTCCGTCGAGCTGCCGCGCCGCCGCCTCCAGCGCCTCCGGTGAGCGCGCGGACAGCACGATGAGCTGGTGGGAACGCGTGGTGGATCCGCTCTGCCGCATGGGAGCTTCCTCGAGGATGGCGTGGGCATTGGTGCCACCAATGCCGAAGGAGCTGACCGCGGCGAAGCGAGGCGTCTCGCTCCGCGGCCACGGCCGCAAGGTGGTGTTGACGAAGAACGGGCCCGCGTCGAAGTCGATCTGCGGGTTGGGGTGCTCGAAGTGGAGGCTGGGCGGAATCTCCCCGTGGTGCAGCGCGAGCGCGGCCTTCATCAAGCCCGCCAGCCCCGCGGCCGTGTCCAGGTGGCCCACGTTGGTCTTCAGCGACGCCAGCGCGATGCGGCCCCTGTGCTCTGGCCCCAGGCCGTACGCGCGAGTCAGCGCCGCCACCTCGATCGGGTCGCCCAGGGGCGTCGCGGTGCCATGGGCCTCCACGTAGCCCACGGCCTCCGGTGCCACGCCCGCGTTGGCCAGGGCCTGCGCCACCACCGCGGCCTGCCCCTGAACGCTGGGCGCGGTGAAGCCGGACTTGTGCCAGCCGTCGTTGTTCAGCGCCGAGCCCCGGATGACCGCGTAGATGGAGTCCCCATCCCGGAGCGCGTCCTCCAGGCGCTTGAGCACCACCGCGCCCACGCCGTTGCCCGCGAGCGTGCCCTGGGCCTTCGCGTCGAACGCGCGGCAGTGGCCGTCCGGAGAGAAGATGAGCCCCTCCTGCGCCACGTAGCCCGTGCGCTGCGGCACCGCCAGCCGCGTGGCCCCCGCGAGCGCCACGTCCGACTGGCCCGTGCGCAGGCTCTGACAGGCCATGTGCACGGCGACGAGGCCCGTGGAGCACGCGGTGTAGACCAGCGTGCTCTCGCCCGTGAGCCCGAGCTTGAACGACGTCTTCGTCGCCAGGCTCTCGTGCGTGGCGGTGCCGTGCAGCTCCATGAAGGACGCCGCGTCCAGCGGCATCGCCTGACGCACGGCCTCCGCGTACCCGGAGCCCGTGGCGCCCGCGTACAGCGAGATGGCCCCCGGGAACCGCTCCGGGTCCACGCCCGCGTCCTCCAGCGCGGCCCACGCCGTCTGGAGGAACAGCCGCTGCTGCGGATCCGTGAACTGCGCCTCGCGCAGCGACATGTCGAAGAAGGCGTGGTCGAACCGGTCCACGCCGTCGATGACGCCCCCCGCTGGAACGAACGCCGGGTGCTGCCACAGCTCCAGCCCCTCCGGCAGGCCGGGCAGGTGCTCCAGCTCCTCCTGTGAGAAGCGCGTGAGGGACTCCACGCCCTCGCGCAGGTTGCGCCAGAACTCCGCCACCGTCATCGCGCCGGGGAAGCGGCCCGCCATGCCGATGATGGCGATGCCGCCGGACGCGCCGGCCCTCGGCGCCTCGCGCGGACGGTGCCCCGGAGCCACGGCCGGGGGGGGGCGGCTGCCCGGGCCCTGGGACTCATGCTCCAACCGCTGGACGAGCCCTTCGAGCGTGGGGTGCTCGAACAGCCACACGACGGGCACCTCGCGCTGAAGCTCCTCCCGCAGGCGCGTGGCCAGCCGCACCACGGTCAGCGACGTGGCGCCCAGGTCCTCGAAGAGGTGATCCCTCGCGCCCACGCGGTCCGCGCCCAGCTCGCGCGCGAAGACGTGCGCCAGCCGCTGCTCCAGGGGGTGCGTGGGCTCCACGAAGCGGCCCTGACGCCCGGTGGAGGCGGCGTCCGGGGCGGGCAGGGCCTTGCGGTCCACCTTGCCGCTGGGGTTGAGGGGCAGGGTGTCCAGCGACACGAACACCGACGGCACCATGAACTCCGGCAGCCGCTGCCGCAGCGCCGCGCGCAGCGCCGGGCCCTCCAGCGCGTGTCCCGGGCGGGGCATCGCGTAGGCGACGAGCCGCTTGTCCCCGGGCACGTCCTCGCGCACCACCACCGCGGCATCCTGCACGGCGGGCAGGTCGCGCAGGGCGGCCTCCACCTCCGCCAGCTCGACGCGGAAGCCGCGCACCTTCACCTGCGTGTCCTGGCGGCCCAGGAACTCCAGCGTGCCATCCGGTCGCCAGCGGGCCATGTCGCCCGTGCGGTACAGGCGGGCCCCCGGCGTCGCGCCCAGCGCGTCCGGCACGAAGCGCTCCGCCGTGAGGTCCGGCCTCGACACGTAGCCCCGGCCCACGCCGTCGCCGCCGAGGAACAGCTCGCCCGGCACGCCCACCGGCACCGGGTGCATCCGCGCGTCCAGCACGTACACGGACGTGTTGGCGATGGGCGCGCCGATGGACACCGACGCGCCCACCTGCTCCGGCCGCTCCACCGTGAAGGTGGTGGCGACCACGGAGCACTCGCTGGGGCCGTAGCCGTTGGTGAACGGGATGCCCAGCGACTCCGCCGCCCGGCGCACGTGCGGCGCGGAGACGATGTCGCCGCCCGTGTGCAGCCCGTGCAGCCCGCCGAGGATGTCCGGCCGGTGCTCCATCAACTGCGAGAAGAGGCCGGAGGACATGTGGCCGAACGTGACGCCGTGGTGCTCCACCACGTGGGCCAGCGTGTCCAGGTCCGTCGCGGGCACGTGGCTCGGGAAGACGACGAGCCGGCCGCCATGCACCAGCGGAAGCCACAGCTCCAGCACGGAGGCGTCGAAGGACACGGGCGCGAAGAGCAGCACCGCGTCGTGCATGCCGTAGTCCATGTACGGCGCCGAGTGCAGCGTGCGCAGCAGGCCGCGATGCTCGATGCCCACGCCCTTGGGCCGTCCACTGCTGCCGGAGGTGAAGATGACGTAGGCCAGGTCGCGCGGCCCCGCGCCGGTCTCCGGCGCGGTGACGGGCTGGTCGTCGAGCACCAGCGCATCCACGAAGATGCAGGGCAGGGCGGCGTCGGGCACCTGCAACCGGTCACGCAGCACGCGCGTGGTGAGCAGCATCCGGGGCCGGGCGTCCTCCAGCATGAGCGCCAGCCGCTGCGCGGGGTATGCCGCGTCCATCGGGACATAGGCGCCGCCCGCCTTGACGATGGCGAGCACCGTGACGACGAACTCCACGGAGCGCTCCATGCACAGCGCCACGGGCACGTCCGGGCCCACGCCCCGGGCCCGCAGGAAGTGCGCGAGCTGGTTCGCCCGGGCGTCGAGCTGCGAGTACGTCAGCCGCTCCTCCCCGCCCTCCACCGCGATGGCCTCTGGCCGCCGCGCGACCTGGAGCGCGAAGCGCTCCGCGAGGGTGCTGTCGGAGGGGTAGGGACGGGCGGTGTCATTCCAGGCGACGAGCACCTCCTGGCGCTCCTCTGGCGTGAGCCACGGCAGCCGGGAGACCGGCTCGTCCGGGCTGGTGACCGCGGCCTCGAGCAATACGCGCAGGTGGCCGGCGAGCCGGGCCACGGTGTCGCGCTCGAACAGGTCGGTGCTGTACTCGATGGAGCCGCGCAGCCCGTCCGGCGTCTCCGTGAGCACCAGGCTCAGGTCGAAGTGCGCCGTGCCCGCATCCACCTCCAGCAGCTCCATCCCCAGCGCCGGCGCCTCGAACCTCCCGGCCGGAGCGTTCTGGAGCGCGAAGACGGCCTGCACCAGCGGCGTGCGGCCCAGGTCGCGCGGCACCTGGAGCTCCTCCACCAGCTTCTCGAAGGGCAGGTCCTGGTGCTCATAGGCCGCGAGCGTCGTGTCCCGCACCTGTCCCAGCAGCGCGCGGAAGGACGCCTCCGGGTGGACGCGCGCACGCAGCACCAGCGTGTTGACGAAGAAGCCGACCAGGCCCTCCACGTCGCCATGGGTGCGGCCCGCGATGGGCGCGCCGACCAGCAGGTCCTCCTGCCGGCTGTAGCGCGACAGCAGCAAGTGCCACACGGCGAGCAGCGCCATGAACGGCGTAGCGACCTCCCGCCGCGCGAGCGCCTCCAGGCGATCGGCCAGCTCCCGAGGCAGGTGCAGGGGGAGCAGCGCGCCGCGAGGCGAACGCACCACCGGGCGGGGATGGTCCGTCGGCAGGTCCAGGATCCGCGGCGCGTCCGCGAGCCGCTGTCTCCACCACGCCACCTCCGCCGAGAGCACGTCTCCCTGGAGCCTGCCGCGCTGCCACGCGGCGAAGTCGGCGTACTGGAGCGGGAGCGGCGGAAGGACGGGCGCCGTGCCGGAGGCGAAGGCCGCGTAGGCCGCCGCCACCTCGCGCACCATCACGCCCACGGACCAGCCGTCGGACACGATGTGGTGCATGGCCAGCAGCAGCACGTGGTGCGTGGGCTCGAACCGCAGCAGCCGCGAGCGCAGCAGCGGACCCGCGCCCAGGTCGAACGGCTGGCCCGCTTCCTCCAGGGCCAGCCGCTGCACGGCCTCGTCGCGGGCGGCGGAGGACCGCGCCTCCAGCTCCGTCACCGGCAGCGCCCACTCAAGGGCGGGGCGGATGACCTGGACGGGCTCGTCGTGCTTCAGCGCGAAGGTGGTGCGCAGGGCCTCGTGGCGCTCCACCAGCAGCGCCAGCGCCCGGCGCAGCGCCTCCGCGTCCAGCGCGCCCTCCAACCGGACGGCCCCGATCAGCACGTAGGGCGTCGCGCCGGGCTGGAGCTGCTCCAGGACCCACAGCCGCTGCTGCGAGAAGGACAAGGGCAGGGCGCCCTCGCGCGGCACGGGGCGCGGGCCGGACGCGCGTGGCGCCTCGGCACGGAGCAGGAGCTGCTCCTCCACCAGCTCGGTGACGCGGGCCACGGTGGACGCGGTGAAGAGGCCCCGCAGGGGCACCTCCACCTGGAACGTGGCGCGCAGGCGGGAGAGCAGCTGCGTCGCCAGCAGCGAGTGCCCGCCCAGGGCGAAGAAGTCGTCGTGCAGCCCCACGCGTTCCACGCGCAGCACGTCGCGGAACAGGCCGGCGACGCGACGCTGGAAGGGGGTCAGGTGTTCCGGGACGGTGGGGCCCGGAGCCGGCGCGGCCTGCTCCGGCGCGGGCAGGGCCCCTCGGTCCAGCTTGCCTCCGGGCGTCAGCGGCAGCGCGCCCAGGGGCACGAAGGCGAAGGGGACCAGGTGCGCGGGCAGCCGTTCGGAGAGGAAGGCGCGCAGCACGGCCGGCTCGGCCACGGGCGAGCCCACGACGTAGGCGACGAGCCGCTCGTCGCGCACCACGACCAGCGCCTCGCGCACGGACGGATGCGCGTGCAGCGCGGCTTCAATCTCTCCGGGCTCGATGCGGAAGCCCCGCAGCTTCACCTGCGTGTCCACGCGGCCGAGGAAGTCGAGCGTCCCGTCCGCCCGCCACCGGGCCCGGTCTCCCGTGCGGTACAGCCGCGCGCCCGGAGCGCCGCTGAAGGCGTCCGGCACGAAGCGCTCGGCGGTGGCGGCGGGGAGGCTGGGATAGCCGCGGCCCACACCCTCGCCGCCGATGAAGAGCTCCCCCGGAGCGCCCGGCGCCACGGGCTCGCCGGACGCATCCAGCACGTACAGCCGCGCGCGGGCCACGGGCCGGCCGATGGGGAGAACGGTGGCGTCCGCCGGCAGCGCGTCCACGGCGTGGAAGGTCGCGCAGACGGTGGCCTCGGTGGGGCCGTACAGGTTGACGAGCCGCCCCTGCGGCCCCGCCGCGAGCACGCTGCGCACCGCGCGCGGATCCGCCCGGTCGCCGCCGAAGAACGCGTGGCGGAGGGCCGCCAGCGCTCCCGGCTCCTCGCGCGCCACCTCGTGGAAGAGTGCGGTGGTGAGCAGCGCGGTGGTGGCGCCCACCTCGCGCAGCTTCCGGGCGAGGTGCGGCGGAGACAGCGTGACGTCACGGGGCAGGATGACCAGCCGGGCGCCGTTGAGCAGCGCGCCCCAGATCTCGAACGTGGCCGCGTCGAACGACGGCGTGGAGACCTGGGCGACGACGTCCGCCGGCGTCAGGTGCACGTAGTTCGTGTCGCGAACCAGGTGGACGATGGAGCGGTGCTCCACGCCCGCGCCCTTCGGCGTCCCCGTGGAGCCCGACGTGTAGAGCACGTAGGCCAGCTGCTCCGGCCATCCGGAGGCGGGCGCGGCGGTGTCCTGGCGGGAGAGCGCGTCCGCGTCCGTATCCAGGCACACCGTGGGCCAGGACGGCTCCGGCACGACGGACAGCAGCGGTCGCACCGTCACCATCGCGGACAGGCTCGCGTCCTGGCACATGAAGGTCAGCCGCCGCGCCGGATAGGCCGGATCCAACGGCACGTAGCAGCCGCCGGCCTTGAGGATGCCGAGCATGCCCACCACGAGCTCCAGCCCCCGCTCCAGGCACAGGCCCACGCGGCCCTCTGGCCGCAGGCCCAGGGACAGCAGGTGCCGCGCGAGCTGGTTCGCCCGCGCCTCCAGCTCCCCATAGGTGAGCGTCCGGCCCTCGTGCTCCACGGCCACGGACTCCGGCGCGCGCCGGGCCTGGGCCTCGAAGAGCCGGGGGAGGGTGTCCTGCACGAAGGGCGCGGCGCCGGTGGTGCTCCAGTCCACGAGCACCCGAGCGCGCTCGGCGGTGTCCATCAGCGGCAGCCGATGGACGGCGACGGTCGCGTCTGCCGCCACGGCCTCCAGCAGCACGCGGAGGTGGTCCGCGAGCCGCGCGGCGGTGGTCGGCGTGAAGAGGTCGCGGCTGTACTCCAGCGTCCCGTCCAGGCCCCCGTCACGCGCCAGCATCGACAGGCTGAGGTCGAAGCGCGACGTGTCCACCTCGGTGGGCAGCAGCGCCACGCGGACGCCGTGCAGGGCGGGAGGCTGCACGGGCGCGTTGTGCAGCGCGAACATCACCTGGAACAGCGACGCGCGGCCCTCGCCCCGCTCCGGGGCCAGGGACTCCACCAGCCGCTCGAACGGGACGTCCTGCCAGGCATACGCGGACAGGGCGGACTCACGGACGCGGTCCAGCAGGTCCGTGAAGCGAGGCGCGCCGTCCAGGCGGGCCCGCAGCACCAGCGTGTTGAGGAACACGCCGATGAGCGGCTCCAGCTCCGGCCGCGTGCGGTGGGCCACGGGGCTGCCCACGGCGAAGTCGTCCTGTCCGGAGTAGCGCGCGAGCAGCGCCTCGTATCCGGCCAGCAGCACCATGAAGAGCGTCGCGTCCCGGCCGCGCCCCACCTGCTCCAGCGCACGCACCAGCGAGGCCGGCAGCGTGAAGACATGGCTTCCGCCGCGAGCGGTCCGCGCCGAGGGGAGGCCCTGCTCGGCGGGCAGCGCCAGCGCGGGCAGGTCCTTGAGCGACGTCCGCAGCGCGTCCAGGTGGGCCCGCGCCGCCGCCGTCTCCCCCTGCTGGCGCTGCCACACGGCGAAGTCGGCGGCCTGCACCTCCAGCGCCGGAAGCGGCGAGGGTCGGCCCTCGCTGAACGCCGTGTAGAGGGAGCCCACCTCGTGGGCGAGCACGCCCATGGACCACCCGTCGGAGACGATGTGGTGCATGCAGAGGAGCAGCACGTGCTCCTGCTCGGACACCTGGAACAGCCGCGTGCGCATCAGCGGGCCGGTGCCCAGGTCGAAGGGCCGGGCCGCCTCCTCACGCAGGCGCTGGCGCAGGGCATCGCCCGCCGGAAGCGGCTCCACCGGCAGGGACCACTCCGACGGCGGCGCGTGGATGCGCTGGAGCGGCTGGCCGTCGCGCTCCTCGAACGTGGTTCTCAGCGGTTCGTGCCGGCGGACGAGCTCCGCGAACGCGCGGCGCAGCACCTCCACGTCCAGGGGACCGGAGAGCCGCAGGGCCAGGGAGATGTTGTAGCGCGCCTGCCCCGGCTCCAGCCGATCCAGGAACCACATGCGCTGCTGCGCGAACGACAGCGGCAGCGCCCCGCCCCGCGCCACGGTGGGGATGGGGTCGGCGGGATGCCGGGAGGGGAGCGCCTCGATGCGCTCCGCGAGCCGCGCGACCGTGGGCGCGTCGAACAGCGCGCGCACGGGCAGGTCCACGCCGAAGCGGGCCGCCACGCGGGTGACGAGCTGGGTGGCCAGCAGCGAATGTCCACCGAGCGCGAAGAAGTCATCGTGCGCGCCCACGCGCTCCACGTGCAGCACGTCCTGGAACAGCGCGGCCAGCTTCTCCTGGAGCGGCGTCAGGGGGCCCGCGTCCACGGTGACGGTCGGCGTTGCTACGGGAGCGGGCAGGGCCCCTCGGTCCACCTTGCCGTTGGGCGTGAGGGGCAGGGCGTCCAGTCCCACGAACGCCGAGGGCACCATGTACTCGGGGAGGCGCGAGCGCAGGTGCTCGCGCAGGGCCCCGGCCTCCACGGAGGCGGGGGCGACGTAGGCTACGAGGCGCTGTTCACCGGGCACCTCCTCGCGCACGGCGACCACGGCCTCGCGGACCTCGGGGTGCGTGCGGAGCGCGGCCTCCAGCTCACCGGGTTCGATGCGGAAGCCGCGCAGCTTCACCTGGTGATCGACGCGGCCCAGGAACTCCAGCGTCCCGTCCGCGCGCCAGCGCACCCGGTCCCCCGTGCGGTACAGCCGCGCGCCCGGCACCTCGCGGAACGGATCCGGCACGAAGCGCGCCGCCGTGAGGTCCGGCCGGCCCAGGTAGCCGCGCACCACGCCCTCGCCCCCGATGAACAGCTCCCCGGGGACCCCGGCCGGCACCGGCCGCAGCCCGGCGTCCAGGACGTGCAGTCCGGTGTTCGCCAGCGGCCGGCCCAGCGGCACCGTGCCCTCGGTGTCCGCCTCCACGCGATGCATGGACGACCAGACGGTCGTCTCGGTGGGGCCGTACATGTTGAGCAAGGCCGGGACGTGGGCCCGCAGCCGCGCGGCCAGTCCTCCCGGGAGCGCCTCACCGCCCACGAGCAGCTGGCGCAGTCCGCCCAGCGCACGCAGCGCGCGAGGCTCCTCCACGAGCGCGCGGGCATACGAGGGCGTGCACTGGAAGTGGGTGACGGCGTGATGCTCCAGCGCCTCCGCGAGCGCGGCGGGCTCCAGGCCCGTCGGCACGAGCACCACCTGGAAGCCGCGCGTCCAGGACCAGAGCAGCTCCAGCACGGAGATGTCGAAGGAGATGCTCGTCATCGCCAGCCACGTGCCGGGGCTCGGCGAGACGTGCGCGTCCATCGCGCGGAGGAAGTTCATCACCGTCCGCTGCGGCACGCCCACGCCCTTGGGCCGCCCCGTCGAACCCGACGTGTAGAGCACGTACGCGAGCGTCCGCGCGTCGCTCGCGGACCGCACGAAGTCCGCGCCCACCGAAGGGTCCACGTCGTCGAGGAAGAGCCGGTGCTCGGCCGGCACCGCGAGCACGTCCTCCAGGCGGCGAGGCCCGACCAGGACCTTCGCCCCCGAGTCCGCCCACATCGCGGCGAGCCGCTGCGCTGGATACGCCGGATCCAACGGGAGGTAGGCCGCCCCCGCCTCCAGGATGCCGAGCATCCCCACCGCCAGCTCCACCGAGCGGTCCACGCACAGGCCCACCACGGACTCCTGCCCCACACCGCGCTGCCGCAGGGTGTGCGCCAGGGCACGGGCCCGGGCGCGCAGCTCCCGGTACGTGAGCCGGTGCGCTCCCGCGACGAGCGCGACGGCATCGGGGGTCCGGGCCACCTGCGCCGCGAAGCGTGAGGAGATGGTGGCGTCCGCCGGGAACTCGACCTCGGGGCCCCGCGACAGCGCGAGCAGGTGCTCCGCCTCCAGGGCGTCCAGCCACGGCAGCGCGTCCACCTTGCGCGAAGGGTCGGAGACCGCGGCCTCCAGCAGCACCCGCAGGTGGCCGGCGATGCGCGCCACGGTGTCCGCGTCGAAGAGGTCGGTGGCGTACTCCAGCCAGCCCTCGAAGCCCCGCGCGGACTCGGCGAGCGACAGCGTGAGGTCGAACATCGCCGTGCCGGGGTGCACGTCCACCAGCCGTGACTCGAGGCCTGGCAGCACCGGGGCCTCCACCTGCGCGCCCTGGAGGATGAACATCACCTGGAAGAGGGGCGTGTGCCCGCACTCGCGCGTGGGCTGGAGCGCCTCCACCAGCTTCTCGAAGGGCACGTCCTGGTGCGCGTACGCGCCCATCGCCGTCGCGCGCACGCGGCCCAGCAGCTCACGGAAGGTGGGCGCGCCGGACAGCCGCGTGCGCATCACCAGCGTGTTGACGAAGAGGCCCACCAGGCGCTGGAGCTCCGCGCGTCCCCGGCCCGCGATGGCCGTGCCCACGCTGATGTCGTCCTGTCCCGCCCGGCGCGCGAGCACCGCCTGGAAGCCCGCGAGCAGCACCATGAAGGGGGTGACGCCCTCGCGCACCGCCAGCGTCCGGACCGCTTCGGCCAGTCGCGAGTCGAGCACCACCGGCACCCGAGCCCCCTGCGTCCCCCGCTCGGCGGGGCGCGGCCGATCCGTCGCCAGCTCGAGCAACCGGGGCGCGGCCGCGAGCTGCGTGCGCCAGGAGTCCAGCTGGGCCGCGAGCGCGGCGCCGTCCAGCCACTCCCGCTGCCACTCCGCGTAGTCGGCGTAGGTCAACGGCAGGGCGGGGAGCTGCGCTCGCCGGCCCTCGCGCAGACTCGCGTAGAGGGCGGACACCTCACGCACCAGCACCGCCATGGACGTGCCGTCCGACACGATGTGGTGCATGACGAGCACCAGCACGTGCGTGCGCGCATCCAGCGTCAGCAGCGTGGCGCGCACCAGCGGGCCTCGCGCCAGATCGAACGGGCGGCGGGCCTCTTCGTGGGCCAGCCGTGAGGCTTCCGCCTCGCGGAGCTCCGGCGGCACGGACTCCAGCGACACGCGCGCCAGCGGCAGCATCGCGTCTGGGGAGATGACCTGGAGCGGCCGGCCGTCCCTTTCGCGGAAGGACGTCCTCAGCGCGTCGTGGCGCGCCGCGAGCATCTGGAGGCAGCCCTCCAGCGCGGACACGTCCAGCTCGCCCTCCAGGCGCACGGCGGCGGGCAGGTTGTACGTCACGTCGCCCGGCGCGTACCGGTCCAGGAACCACAGGCGTGCCTGCGCGAAGGACGCCGCCCGGTCGCCCGTCACGTCCCGGCGCCGCAGCGTGCTGGTCGACGGGCCTGACGCCGTCCGGAGCGTGAGCAACCGCCGCGCGAGGGACGTGATGCTCGGCCCCTGGAGGAGCCACTCCATGGGCACCGTGAGGCCGGTGCCCGTGCTCACCTCGTGGGCCAGCTCCACCGCGCCCAGCGAGTCCAGCCCATGGCGCGTCACCGGAGCATCGACGTCGAGCTCCTCGCGGCGCATCCGCGCGTGTCGGGCCACGAGGTCGCGCAGCCAGGCCACCAGCGCCTCCGCGTCCGGCTTCGCGGACGGAGTCACGGGAAGGGCCTCGGATGGCGAAGCGTCGGACACGCCGGTCCCCGTCGCCGCCTCGACCGCCCTCGAAGAAGGGACTCCCGCAGATTCATCAGCACCACCGCTCGAAGGCGAAGGATGGAGCGCTTGAGCCGGGGCGAGAGGTCCTTCGGACGTCGACGCTGAACGAAGGGAGTCCTCCGACGCCGCGGTCGAGGGGAGGGGAGCCACGCCACCGGGCTCCTCCTGCCGCCACGTCATCACCTCCTGCAACGTCCCCGCGAGGAAGGCCGCACGGCTCGCGTGCCGCTGCACCTTCCCGCTGGACGTCTTCGGCAGGCTGCCCGGCTCGATGAGCACCACCGCGTGCGCCTGCACCTCGTGCGACTCCGCGAGCCGCTGGCGGACGGCCCCCACCGCTGCTTCCGCCACGTCGAACTTCTTGCGCAGGTCCCCCAGCTTGCGCACGTCGATTTCCTGCACGATGACCGCGCGCTCCTCGCCCCCCACCTCCACCGAGAACACCGCGCCGCCCCCGGGCCTCAGCGCCGGGTGCGCGCCCTCCACCGTCGCCTCCAGGTCCTGCGGGTAGTGGTTGCGCCCTCGCAGGATGAGCAGGTCCTTGCGCCGCCCGGTGACGTACAGCTCGCCCTCCGGCCGCAGGAATCCCAGGTCCCCCGTGCGCAGGTACGGCCCCCCGTCCTCACCCGCGATGCGCGCCTGGAACGTCTCGCGCGTCGCTTCCTCCCGGCCCCAATACCCCTGGGCGACACTCGGCCCCGACACCCAGACCTCGCCCACCGCCCCGGTCACGCGTCGCTCCAGCGTCTCCGGGTCCACGATGGCGATTCGCTGCTCCGCCAGCGTCCGGCCACACCCCACCAGCGTCCGCGCCCCGGGCTCCGCCGCGTCCACCTCCTCCGCCCGGTGCCGCTCCAGCGCCGCGCCCGACAGCGTCAGCGACACCGGCGGCGCCGACTTCTCGCCTCCGGAGACGATGAGCGTCCCTTCCGCCAGCCCGTAGCAGGGGTAGAAGGCCTCTCGCCGGAAGCCGCTGGGGCCAAACGCCTCCACGAAGCGCTCCAGCGTCTCGGGACGAATCGGCTCCGCGCCGCAGAAGGCGACCTCCCACCGGCTCAGGTCCAACGCCCGCCGCTCCTCCGGCGTGCTCTTCTTCACGCACAGGTCGAACGCGAAGTTCGGCCCGCCGCTGATGGTGCCCCCGTGGCGCGACACCGCCTCCAGCCACGCCATGGGCCGCTTGAGGAACGTCATCGGCGACAGCAGCGTCACCGGGAAGCCTCCAAACAGCGGCTCCAGGATGCCGCCGATGAGTCCCATGTCGTGGTACGGCGGCAGCCAGATGACGCCCACGCTGTCCGCGCGCGCCCCGAAGGCGCCGTGGATCAGCGACAGGTTGTGCAAGAGGTTGCCGTGCGTGAGCATCACGCCCTTCGGCGTGCCCGTGCTTCCGGACGTGTACTGGAGAAACGCGAGCGACTCCGCCCCCAGGCCCTCCGGCGCCACCAGGTCCCGCTCGCCGCCCTCCGGCAGCGCGTCCGTCGCCATCCAGTGCAGCGCGCGGAAGTCCGGCGCCTGCTCGAAGACGAAGTCCGACAGCTCCAGGATGCCGGCCGTGGTGAGCACCACCGACGCCCGAGCGTCCTGGATGATGGCGCGCAAGCGGGGCAGGGTGCGCTCCAGCCGCATCGGGTCCGGCGGATACGCCGGCACCGCCACCGCGCCCGCGTAGAGACAGCCGAAGAAGCCCGCGATGTAGTCCAGCCCCGGCGGGTAGAGCAGCAGCACGCGCTCCCCCACCGTGCCCCGCTCCCGCAGCGCCGCCGCGATGCGCCTCGCGCGCACGTCCAGCTCGAACGCGCTCCAGACGGCCTCCTCGCCGTCATCTCCCAGGAACGTGTAGAGCGGCGCGCGGGCCGAGGGCCCCTGGACAAGCTTCAGCAGGACGCCGGGGAGGGTTCGCGAAAGGTCGTGCACGGGGAGCCGTCCAGGGGTCGAAAGAACGCCGGCACTTCATAGCAGCCCGGCTGCCCTGTCCCGAGGCACTCCCGGTGAGGAATCCCGGGAGTCCCATGACGCAAGCCTGCTCACGGAGCAGGGACCCGCCGCGCCGTCACGCGCGGCCGAACAGCCCCTTCAACCACCCCATGAAGCCCTTCTGCTTCGACACGACGGAGGCCTCCGGCGTCGCCTCCGGAACGACCGGCGCGGACATCACCACCTTGCGCCCCGCGGGCGCCGCCCCCCCCGGCGGCACCGGTGCCGGAGCGGCCTCCTCCTGCGCCAGCCGCGCCTTCACCGCCTCCGGCGTGTCGCGGGTCGTGAAGGTGCTGACCACCTCGCGCCCCGTGGTGCCCTCCCGAGCCGTCACCTTCAGCAGCGACTCGTTGTTCACCTCGAAGGTCACCGTCACCTGCACCGCGCCCCGGGCCTTCTTCGGCAGGCCCGCGAGCCGCAGCGTGCCCAGGTACTCATTGTCCTGCGCGCGCTCGGAGTCGCCCTGGAAGACGGTGAGCTCCAGCTCCGTCTGCTCGTCCCGGTGCGTGGAGAGCGTGTAGCTCTTGGCCGCCGGCAGCGACACGTTGCGCTCCAGCACCGGCTTGAAGCGCCCACCCGGCAGCCCCACGCCAATGGCCATGGGCAGCACGTCGATGAGCACCACGCCCTCCAACTGCCCCAGGCTGTGCGCCAGGAGCGCCGCGCCCAGCGCCACGGCCTCGTCCGGGTGCACGCCCTTGCTGGGCGGCCGCCCGAAGAACTTCGTGATCTTCTCGTGCACCAGGGGGAAGCGGCTCTGCCCACCGACCAGGATCACCTCGTCGATGTCCTGCGGCTTCAGCCCCTTGGCCTGTAGCACCTCCTCGCAGACCCGGACCGTGCGGTCCACCAGCCCCTCCGTCAGCGCGATCAACTTCTGCCGGGTGAGCGTGACGTCCAGGTCGTACGGCTTGTTGTCGATCATCGTGATGAAGGCCACGTGCACCCGCATCTCGGAGCGCTCGGACAGGGCGCACTTGGCCCGCTCCGCCGCGTCGTTGATGCGCTGCAGGGCCACCCGGTCCCCCTGGAAGGCGCGGCCCGTCTGCCGCTGGAACTCCTCCAGGAGGTACTCCACGATGGCGTTGTCGAAGTCGATGCCGCCCAGGAACGTGTCGCCGCCGGTGGAGATCACCTCGTAGACGGTGTCGTGCAGCTCCAGCACCGACGCGTCGAACGTGCCGCCGCCCAGGTCGTACACCAGCACGCGCTGGTTCAGCTTCTTGCCGTAGCCGTACGCCAGCGCCGCCGCCGTGGGCTCGTTGAGGATGCGCTCCACGTACAGGCCCGCGAGCCTGCCCGCCTCGCGCACCGCGTGCCGCTGGTTGTCGTTGTAGTAGGCGGGCACCGTGATGACCGCCCGCGAGAGCTGCTGGCCCAGCTGGTTCTGCGCCACCTCGCGCACCTCGCGGAGGATCAGCGCGGAGATCTGCTGGAGCGAATAGATGCGGTCGCCCAGGCGCACCGCCGCCTCGCCGTTCTGGCCCGCGGCGATCTCGTAGTGGAAGCGGCCCTTGATGTGCTCGACGATGGGCGACGCGTAGGGCCGGCCCACCAGCCGCTTGGCGCCGTACACCGTCTGGCGCGGGTTGGTGAGCATCTGCCCCTTCGCGGGGTGGCCCACCACCAGCTTGCCGCGCTGGTTGAACGCCAGGATGGAGGGCACCGTGTTGTGGCCCTCGCGGCTGGGCAGCACCCCGGGCTTGTTGCCCCGCACGAACGCGGCGCACGAGTTCGTCGTCCCCAGGTCGATGCCAATCACCGGCCCCGTCCGGGGCGGCTCCGCCGTGTTCAGCTCCAGCGCGGCGTCCGTCACCATCTCCAGGGCGGGCGCGGCCGGGGCCTCCACCCGAGGGGCGGCGCCCGCGTCCGCGGCCGGGGGCAGGGCGGGGGCCGCCGCGGGGGCGGGGACCGTGTAGTCCACCGGCCCCACGCCGTTGGGCACGGGCGGCACGTCCGACTGGGCGTGGGGCAGGATGGCCACCGCGGCGTCCAGGAACCGGCGCGTCGCCGCGTCCGCCTCCCCGAACTTCAGGCCCATGCCGGAGATGCCCTGGCCCTGCTGCCCGGTGACGAAGTGGACGATGGCCGCCGTGTAGAGGAGCCGATCGCCGCTCGCCAGGCGGAGGTCCAGGGTGACGGCCGTGCCCGGAGGGCGCACGGCCTTGGCGCGCAAATAGATGCCGCCCCGGGTGATGTTGCCCCCGTATTTCGCGAGGAACTCCTCGGGGGTGGCGAAGGGCAGCTTCACCACCAGCCCGACCGCCCCCGCTTGATTCAAATCCGCCAAGGCCCGGTCCCAGTCCCAAGGGGTTGAGTGTGGGACGCGGAGTATCACCTGAAGTGCCTGGGAACGGGCGGCAAAAAACCTTCTTCCATTGCGCGGCAGCCGCGCAAACCGTATGGACACGCACCCGCCGGGCGCTGGTGCCCCGCGGGGCCTCCGGGAGCCCCCATGTTGAACCCCGATATCCGGCTGGCCCTCACCTTCGACGACGTGCTCCTGCTGCCCGGTGAGAGCGCCGTCACCCCGCGTGATGCCGACCTCACCACCCGCCTCACCCGCAACATCCGCCTGAACGTGCCCCTCCTGTCCGCCGCCATGGACACCGTGACGGAGGCGCGCACCGCCATCGCCATGGCCCAGGAGGGCGGCATCGGCGTCATCCACAAGAACATGACGCCCGAGCAGCAGGCCCTGGAGGTCCTCAAGGTCAAGAAGTTCGAGAGCGGCATGGTGGTGGACCCCATCACCATCGACCCGAAGGCGCCGCTCTCCCGCGCGCTGGAGCTGATGAAGCAGCACGGCGTGTCCGGCGTGCCCGTGGTGCAGGGCAAGCGCCTGGTGGGCATCCTCACCAGCCGCGACGTGCGCTTCGAGAAGAACTTCTCCCAGAAGGTCGAGGACGTGATGACGACGAAGCTCGTCACCGGCCGCGAGGGCATCACCCAGGACGACGCCCAGAAGCTCCTGCACGAGCACCGCATCGAGAAGCTCCTCGTCGTCAACGAGGCCTACGAGCTCAAGGGCCTCGTCACCATCAAGGACATCGAGAAGCGCCGCACCCACCCGTACGCCGCCAAGGACGCCAAGGGCCGCCTGCTCTGCGCCGCCGCCGTGGGCGTGTCGCCGGACCGCGAGGCCCGCATCGACGCGCTGGTGAAGGCGGGCGTGGACATCATCGTGGTGGACACCGCGCACGGCCACTCGAAGGGCGTCATCGAGGGCGTGCGCGACACGCGCAAGAACTTCAAGGGCTTCGACCTCGTCGCCGGCAACGTGGCCACCGCGGAGGGCACGCGCGCCTTGATTGAAGCGGGCGTGGACGCGGTGAAGGTGGGCATCGGCCCGGGCTCCATCTGCACCACCCGCGTGGTGGCCGGCGTGGGCGTGCCCCAGGTGACGGCGGTGGATGACTGCGCCCGCGAGGCGGACAAGCACGGCATCCCCATCATCTCCGACGGCGGCATCAAGTACTCGGGCGACATCGTGAAGGCGCTCGCCGCGGGCGCCAGCTCCGTGATGATCGGCTCGCTGTTCGCCGGCACCGAGGAGGCCCCCGGCGACGTCATCCTGTACCAGGGCCGCAGCTACAAGAGCTACCGGGGCATGGGCAGCCTGGGCGCCATGAAGCAGGGCGCCAAGGACCGCTACTTCCAGTCCGACGTGGAGGCCGTGAAGCTGGTGCCCGAGGGAATCGAGGGCCGCGTCCCGTACAAGGGCACGCTCTCCATGAACGTGCACCAGATGCTGGGCGGCATCCGCAGCGGCATGGGCTACGTGGGGTGCGCCACCATCGAGGAGCTGCGCACGAAGGCCAACTTCGTGCGCATCACGTCCGCCGGGCTCAAGGAGAGCCACGTGCACGACGTCATCATCACCGAGGAAGCGCCCAACTACCGGATGGAGTAGCGCCACCGGCGTCCCGGGCCCCTGCTCAGCAGGGGCCACGGGGTGGGGAACAGCTCCCCCGGCGAGCGCGCCGGGGGAGGGGAAGCCGGGGGCTACTTGCCGCGGCGCTTGCCGCCGGAGGACGCGTCCTCGGCGGGGAGGGACGTGGCGGACACGCGCTTCTCCGCCGCGTTCACGCTCTGGAGGAGCGACTCGCGGTCGTCCGGGTCCAGCGCCTCGATGGCCTTCCTCAGGGTGCTGAAGTCCAGGCGGGCCACCGTGACGGTGTTGCCACCCTTGATCTCCTGCACCGTGGGCACGCTCACCAGCTCGCGCAGGTAGGTCTCGAACTCCACCCGGACGTCCGCGGTCTGCTGGATGCAGGTGTCCTTGGCGTTGACCAGGCCCTGGCTGCCCTCGCGGTAGCTCAGGTCCGGGTTGCGGGCCATGGCCTCCTCGAAGGTGTGGGTCCGGTCCTTCAGGGACGAGTACAGGTTGACGTAGTCCACCAGTCGATCGGACTCCGGGCGGTTCACGTCGCGCGCCTTGTTGAGGGGCGCGGAGGTGTCATCGCAGGTGAGCTTGGACAGCGCCTCGACCCCGGGCGCGTCCTTCACCGCGACGCTGCGGGTGTCACGCTCCAGACGCTCGTCGGAGGTGATCTCCTTCACGCACCCCGCGGAGGACAGGAGGAGCATGGCTGCTGCAGTGGAAGCGGACAGGCGGCGCACGAACAATTGACGGCCTTTCAGCGTTGATTTCCCGAAGTTTGTAGCGATAAGGGCCCCCACCCGTCAACGACGCCCCCTGGGAGAATCGCCGGTGGACCTGCACTCCGAGAAGATCCTGATCCTTGATTTCGGGAGCCAGTACACCCAGCTCATCGCCCGCCGGGTGCGCGAGCTGGGCGTCTACTGCGAGATCCACCGCCCGGACCTCCCCGCCGCCGACCTCCGCCAGTTCGCCCCCAGGGGGATCATCCTCTCCGGAGGGCCGGCGTCCGTGGAGGCGCCCGGCTCCCCGCGCTGTGACCCCTACGTCTTCGAGGCCGGCGTCCCGGTGCTGGGCATCTGCTATGGGCTCCAACTCCTCGCCAAGCTGCTGGGCGGCCGCATCGACCGGAGCGCCCACCGCGAGTTCGGCAGCGCGGCGGTGGAGGTCCTCTCCGCCCGGGGCCCCTTCGCGGAGTTCCGCCCGGGGGACCAGGTGCAGGTGTGGATGAGCCACGGCGACCGGGTGGACGCGCTGCCCCCGGGCTTCGAGGCCATCGGCCGCAGCGGCAACTCGCCCTTCGCGGCGGCGGCCCACGCGACGCACCCCTGGTATGGCTTCCAGTTCCACCCGGAGGTCGTCCACACGCCGCAGGGCAAGGCCATGCTGCGCGCCTTCCTCTTCAACGACTGCAAGGTCTCCGGGTCGTGGACGATGAAGGGCTTCATCGACGAGGCGGTGGAGAGCATCCGCAAGCAGGTGGGCGCCGAGGGCCGCGTCATCTGCGGCCTGTCCGGCGGCGTGGACAGCTCCGTGGCGGCGCTCCTGCTGCACCGGGCCATCGGGCCCCGGCTCCAGTGCATCTTCGTGGACAACGGCGTGCTGCGTCAGAACGAGCGGGCGCAGGTGGAGGCGCTCTTCGTGGACCGCTTCCACGTGCCGCTGAAGACGGTGGACGCGCGGGAGCGCTTCCTGGCGAAGCTGGCCGGCGTGACGGATCCGGAGCAGAAGCGGAAGATCATCGGCCGGGAGTTCATCGCCGTGTTCGAGGAGGCCTCACGCGACGTGCAGGACGCGGGCTTCCTGGCGCAGGGGACGCTGTACCCGGACGTCATCGAGTCCGTGTCGTGGAAGGGCCCCTCCGTCACCATCAAGAGCCACCACAACGTGGGCGGCCTGCCGGAGCAGATGAAGCTCAAGCTGGTGGAGCCCCTGCGCGAGCTGTTCAAGGACGAGGTCCGCGCCCTGGGCCGCGAGCTGGGCCTGCCGGACGAGATGGTCTCCCGCCAGCCCTTCCCGGGCCCGGGCCTGGCCATCCGCGTGCTGGGCGAAGTGACGGAGCAGCGCCTGGACCTGGTGCGCCGCGCGGACGCCATCGTGCAGGAGGAGATCCATCAGGCCGGCCTGTACAAGGAGGTCTGGCAGGCCTTCGCCGTGCTGCTGCCGGTGCAGAGCGTGGGCGTGATGGGCGACGAGCGCACCTACGAGTCCACCTGCGTGCTGCGCGCCGTCACCAGCGTGGACGGCATGACGGCGGACTGGGCGCGCCTGCCGTTCCCCCTGCTGGAGAAGATCTCCTCGCGCATCACCAACGAGGTGCGCGGCATCAACCGCGTCGTCTACGACATCTCCTCCAAGCCGCCCGCCACCATCGAGTGGGAGTGAGATGCCGTGAGTCTCAGTCAACCGTTTGCGCATGGGGAGGGGTTCGGGGAGGGGGCTGTCGGCAGCAGCGGGGTGAAGGGCTTGCGACGCTTGGCGACGGAGTAGACGGCGGCGAGCAGCTTGCGCATGGCGGCGACGAGGGCCTGCTTGGGCAGCTTTCCACGTGCTCGCAGGCCCTCGTAGAAGCGGCGCAGCCAGGGGTTCTTGCGCACCGCGGTCAGCGTCGGCATCCAGAGGGCATGGCGTAGCCGGGCATTGCCGTAGGGGCTGAGGCCCGCGCGCGAGGGCGTGCGCTTGCCCGAATGGGCCAGCCCCGGCACCACGCCGACGTAGGCGGCCAGCGCCTTGGCATCGCGGAAGTCGGCGGGGTTGCCCACCTCGGCAATCAGCCGGGCGGCGGTGAGAGGGCCGATGCCGTCAATGGTGGTCAGCAGCTTGCCGACGTCATGGGCCTCGAGCTTCTTCTCGATGTCGCGCTCCAGGTCTTTCAGGCGCCGGCGCAGTACGCCCAGGTCCTCGCACGCGTAGCGCACCTGGACGCGCCAGGCCTCGCCATGGTGGGCCCCGACACTCACCCTGGCCGCTTGCAGCAGGGCCTCGGCCAGCTCGCGGCCGACGAAGTGCCGGCCGTCGTAACGCAGGTAAGCCACCTCTCGCATGCGCGCGGCGCGGAAGGCCTCGGCCGTGGGGTACTTCTCCAGCAACGCGCACGCCAGCTCGCTGCCCAGGTCCTTCACGTGGCGGGTGAATTCGGGGAAGCCCAGGTCCACCAGCCGGTGCAACTGGCGCACCCGGTCGCCGAAATCCTGCACCAGTCGCTCGCGCAGCCGCACCAACTCGCGCAACTCCTCGGTGGCGGCCGCAGGCAGCGCAGTGGCATGAGGGCGCTTCTGCTGGGCGAAGCGAGCGATGCCCAAGGCGTCGATGCTGTCCGTCTTGGTGCGCGCCAGGTCCTCGGCGGCAAACCGCCGGGTGCGCACCGGATTGAGAAGGGCCAGTTGGAAGCCCGCGGCAGCCAGGTGGGCGAAGAGGTTCTTCCAGTAGTGCCCGGTGGCCTCCAGGGCCACCAGCACGTCCTGAGGACTGCCCAGCACCTGCACCAAGGCCTGGTAGCCCTCGGCGTCCTCATTCACCGACTGGGGCTTGAGCAGCACCTGCCCCGCCTCGTCCACCACCGCCACCACATGCGTCTGACTGCCGATGTCGATTCCTGCAAACCGCATCCGTCCCCTCTCCACTGGGGTACGCAGGGAGCCTCGGAGCCGGTGTTTCTGCCCGCCCTTGTGAATGCGAGGCGACGACGCTCCGCCGTCCCCCTGGATGCCGTTCGAGCCTGAAACACCGGTCGAGGGCGCCAATCTCAGTCCCGAGGACGTAGCCCCAAGGCGAACACGGCGACCCTCTCCCGGTACCTTCCGGCCCCGCTCTATACCGGAACCGTCAGGCTGGTGGAGTTCATACAAGGTGCGGCCTCAGAGCGCCGGTGCGGGCGTGGCCGCTTCGGCCTGGACGCTCGCGGAGGAGGCCGGGGCGCCGCCGCGCGCGACGGCGTCCAGGTTCGCGAGGCCCCGCTCGAATTCCTTGCCGAGCATCGTGTCCATGTTCACGACGAGCGACATCGCCTTGCCCATCAGGGTGTTCTCGCCCTCCATCGCCCAGCTCACGCGGGTGCCGCCGCGCTCCGGCGTGAGGGTGAAGGTGGCCTGGTTCGTGGCTTCGAAGGGCTTGAAGAACTCCAGCTTGAGGACGACGCGCGCGTCCGGCTGGCTCTCCACGATGGTCATGCGGCCATCCCCGGCCTCACCGCCGGCGTAGGCGAAGCTGGCGCCCGGCCCTTCATGGGGACCGTCGAACGTCCTGGTCACCCCGGGCGCGGGCTCGGAGCGGAACGGGTTCCACGTGTCGAGCCGGTGCAGGTCGTTGATCAGCGCGAAGACGGTGGCCGGGGGCGCGGCCACGAGCGCGTTGCGCTCGATGCGGAAGTGGTCCGGGCGGGTGGCGATGAAGGCGCCCAGGGCGACGACGAGGACGAGGGCGGCGATTGCGATCTTGCTGGCCATGGAAGGCTCCTGCTCGGCGGAAGAAGTGCTCCCGGGTGAGCGGGAGGGTTCATCTCCACGTCGAACGAGGGGTCGCGAAATCGACACGGCATTTCCGCCCGCTTTTCCGAGCCCGAGCCCCTCGGGAACACAGCTCACTTCACGGCGGGCCGGAGGGCCTGGAGCCGGGCCTTGTCCAGCTTCGCGGCGACTCCCACGCTGCGTCCCGCGAGGTTCGCGACGACGTACTGCACGGAGCTGCCCAGCACCTGCGCGCTCTCCGACAGCGTGAGTCCGTAGTCCTGCTCCAGCCACTGCGCCATGCCCTGGGTCGCGGAGCGGAGGGCGTCGTCCAGCGAACCGCCCTGCCCCAGCGTCATCAGGTGCGTGGGCGACTCCACGCGAGGTGTGGACGGGGACGGCTTGCCGTGCAGGACGTCCACGGTGAGCTCGACGTCCATGGAGGTCTCCAGCGCGTACTGGGACGTCTCGCCGTCGCCCTGCGCGGCGTGGGCGTCGCCCACGTACAGGAGTGCTCCGGGCTGAGCCACGGGCAGGTAGACGGTGTTGCCCTCCACGACCTCGTTGAAGTCCATGTTGCCGCCGTAGCGGCCGGTGTCGCCGGTGGACAGGGGCGCGGCGCCGAAGCCGGGCGCCACGGCCAGACCGCCCAGCATGGGGCGCAGCGGCACGGTGAAGGCCTTCAGGCGTTCCGTCGGGTGCTCCGGTGTCGCGACGCCGCGCTCGGGGTCGAGCTTCCAGCGCACGGGCTTGCCCAGCTCCGTCGCCTTCGCGGCGAGCCCCGTCGTGAGGGCGCGGCCCACGATGCTGTCCAGGCTGTCCGCGAACGAGCGGTTCAGCTTGAGGCGGCGGATGCGGATGGCCAGCGTGTCGCCGGGGTTCGCGGTGGCGATGAAGAAGGGGCCTGTCTGCGGGTTGCCGAAGAGGGCGCGGGTGACGCCCTTCGAGTCCATGCCGCCGGAGTCGAGCGTCGAGGTCCGCACGGTGTCGCCCGGCCAGAGGGTCAGCACCGGCGCGCGGTGCGCGGTGAACTCGTTGGACCACGAGGTGGGCGTGAAGTCATGGACGCGCGGAGGGCCCTCGGGTCGAGCGGGAAGCAACCGGGCCGTGAAGGCGTGGGACACCCGAGCCTTCGGGTTGTTGCTGTCGGGGTAGTCCGCGGTGCCGCGCAGCGAGGCACCGCTCACCTTGCCGTCGAAGACATAGGTCTGCTGGCGCGAGTCCGTGACGACGAAGTGGAGGGTGTTGCCCGTGCGTTCCCCCTTGAGCGCGTCTCCGTCCAGCACGCCGGAGAGGCGCTTGCCGTCGCGCTCCAGCGTGAGGAACTGGTAGGCGGGGTTGCCCCACAGGTCGGTCGTCATGAGCCAGGACTCGGAGGCCGCGAGTGCACCGGCAGGCAGACAGCAGAGGAGGACGGCGAGGGAGCGGATCATGGGCCAGCGCAGTGTAGAGGAACGCGCCAGCTCCGCGTCACCTCAGCCGGTGGCTGCGGGCTCGCAGCTCGCCAAGGGCGTCCTTCATCCGTCCCCAGCCCCCCGCCATGAGCCCCATCCAGAGGGTTGAGAACATGAGAAGCCTCCGCGGAGGCCCCCGCCGAAGGCGAACCGTCAAAACCTGTCCGACTGTCGGACAGGTTTTACTCGTGCCGCCCCGGCTGCCTCGGTCATCGTTTGGCGCCTCGCGGTTCCGTCACCGCAGCCGCTGGCTGAAGCTCCGCAACCGATCGCGGGCCTTCACCAGCTTTTCGCGGGGAATCGAGAACACCGCGCGCACGCGCTCCGGGTCGCCGCACCATGCGCCGCCGTTGAGCACCACGTGGGTGTGCTCGTAGATGATGCGCGGCAGGTTGTCCGGAGTGAGCTTCACTCCGTCCACCGAACGCCCCAGCCACGCTGTCATCCTCGGCGCCAGGAACAGGCCGCCGACCTCCGTGGCCTCCGCGCGGCCGTCCTCGGGCAGCGTCTCCGCCACCAGCGCCCGCTTCTCCGCCAGGTCGCGCCGCATCCGCGCCAGATAGCTCCGCAGCGCCTTGTGCCGCGCGGCGTAGAGCAGCTGTCCATCCGGCCCACGAGCATGGGCCGCGTACAGGTACGCCGCCGCGCGCGCGGTGGGCGTGTGCAGCACGCCCGGTGCGCTGTCTCTCAGCGCCGCCACCAGCGCCCGGTCCTTCGTGGCCACCCACCCCACCCGCAGGCCCCCGGCCGCGAACTCCTTCGACAGCCCTCCCAGCAGCACCGTCCGCGCCCCGATGCCTGGCACCGCGCCCTCCAGCGTCACCGGGCTGTGCACCGTCTCCGCCGTGGGGTTCGTGAGGTTCACCAGGCCGAAGATCTCATCCGACACCCAGAGGCAGCGCTGCTCCACCACGAACGTCGCCAGCGCCATCAGCTCCTCGTGCGACAGGTAGTGCCCCGTGGGGTTCGCCGGCTGCGACAACACCACCGCGTCCGGCGTCCCGCCGCGCGACCGGCGCGACAAGAGCGCGCCCAGGGGCCCGGACTCCACCTCGCACCCCGCCGCGAGGAACGTGGGCGCGAGCACCCCGTAACAGGGCGTCACCAGGAACACGCGCGGCATGCGCCCCAACCGCTGGCGCAGCGCCACGCCCAGGTGGTGCATGAGCGGCCAGACACCGGGCGCCACCACGACGTCCTCGGGGGAGTAGCGGGCGCCTCGCGTCTCCAGCAGGAAGGCCGCCACCGCCTCCGACAGCCCCGTCTGCACGCCTTCCGCGCGCGGCGCGACGCCCGCCGCGATGAGCCCCTCCACCAGCGGCAGCGGCAGCGGGCCCTCGTTCTCGCCGTAGTCCAGACGCACGAGCTCCGGGTTGTCCTCGCGGAAGAACTTCGGCGCGAACGCCGGCAGCGCCCCCAGCCTCGCGATGCGCTGCGAGCGCGGCAACGGCACCTCCGGCGCCCGGTGCGGCGAGGGCGGCTCCGGCTCCGCGAAGGCCATGCGGAAGGCGAGCAGTTCGGAGAAGGTGCGCTCGTAGAACCACTCCGCCAGGAGGCTGATGCGCGAGTACGTCACCTCGGCCGCCACCTCCAGGTCCGCGCGCAGCGGCTCCGGCACGGGCAGCAGCAGCGTCAGCTCCAGGTCCGGCCACACCGCGTTCTTGATGAGCCCGTACAGGATGACCAGGTTGGGCGCGTGCGGCGTCCGCGCGAGGAACTCGAAGAGGGTGCGCGGCTCCACCTCGCCGGTGATGTTGAAGAAGGCGCTCTCGTCCAGCACCACCCAGATGCCCCGCCGCGCCGCCTCCGCCACGATGTCGCGCAGCACCGCCAGGTTGGTGCGCTCGCCCGGCTCCACCGTCAGGAACACCGCCTTCACGTCGAAGGCGGTCAGCAGGCGGCGGATCTCCCCCAGCGCGTCGTGCGTCACGGTGGCGCGCACCCCCGCCTTGTCCAGCGCGCGGGCATAGAGCGGATGCAGGCTGCGCGACACCAGCACCGCGTCCCCGGGGTCGCACGTGGCGAGCAGGAAGGAATAGACGGCCTGCTCCCGCTCGGGCGCCACGAACACCGAGTCCTCCGACAGCCGCAGGCCGAAGTGCCGGTCCAGGTAGCGCGCCACCAGCTTGCGGAAGGGCGCGTCTCCGGCCTCGTGCGCGTAGGGCAGGTACGGCGCCTGCGACAGCCGCTCCGCGAGCGCCGTGACGAAGCCCAGCTGCTCCGCGGACACCGCCCCCAGGTCCAGCTCCTCCTGGAGCGCCGCGATGCCCAGCGAGCGCAGCGCGGCGCGCAGGGCCAGCGTCTCCCTGGGCAGCGACAGCTGCGCCTCCCACACCGCCACCTCGTGCCAGATGGGGTGTCCCGCCTGGAGCCAGCCCAGCGCCGTCGCCGCGCGCAGGGGCTCGGGGCTGTGGGCCTCCATGAAGAACTCGAACTCGCGCCCGGTGCGCTGCTCCAGCGACACCAGCGGGCGGATGTCCGTGTCCGCCGCCTGCATCACCCGCCGCGCCACCCGCACGCGGGTGGTGAAGCCGCGCCGGGTGAACATCCGCGCGATGATGGCGCGGCCCGGACGGCCCGCCAGGTTCAGGAGCAGCCGCCCTCCCGGCAGCAGCCGCTCCGGCGCCTCGTTGAGCAGCCGCGCGATGAGCCCCAGGCCGAAGTGGTCCTCGTAGACGTTCTGCAGCGAGGTGTAGTTGGACAGGTCCAACAGCGCCTGCGCATCCGCCTGCGCCAGCTCCGCGGGCAGCTCGTCACCGCGCAGCACCTGCGGAATGCACCCGACGATGAAGTCCCACGCGGGCGTCTGGGGCTGGCTCAGCAGCAGGTCGCTCTCCCCGAACGACAGCCGCGACACCAGCTGCTCGTCGCCGTTGAGCCACGCGTTGCACAGCCCCACCGCCGGGGCCTGCGGGTTCAGGTCCAGCCCCCGGATGTGCTGGAGCCCCGTGAACTTCGCCAGCGCGACGCAGATCCACCCGGAGCCGGAGCCCACCTCCACCAGCCGCTTGCCGGCGTACTCGTCCAGGGGGACCTTCAAGAGCCCCTCCAGGAACGTGAACGCCCACGCCTCGGGCGCGAAGATGGACGGCAGGATCAGCAGCTCCAGCCGCTCCTGGGACGCGCCCACCGCCACCACCACCGACGCCAGCCGCAGCGGCGCGCCCTCCGGCTGGTCGCGCGCCAGCTCCGCCAGCTCACGCAGCTCCACCAGCGCGCGCGGGCGCTCGTCCGGCCGGGACAGCGCCTCGGAAAGCGTACGCAACTGGACAAAGGCTTCACGGGGTGACGCGGGGTAGGTCGCCATGGCGCGCCCGACTGTCCGGGCCCGCTTCCCCTCTGTCAACGACCGCCTGTCCTGAAAGACTGACGCAATGCAGTACCGATTTACAGATTGTCATTCCGAGTTTACATGGGAAATCCTGAGTCAAACGCCAGTAAGCACAGCGCCCACCGGACGGCCCCTCTCGTCCGGTGAGGACGCCCCATGAAAAGACAGTCGCAGCTGGCCTTGCTCGCGGTGTTCGCCGTCATCTTGATACACGCGCAGCCGGCGCGGGCGCAGATCGCCGCCGCGCACGTGTATCACAATCACATGCCCAACTTCTGGGCGTACTACGACCTGACCCAATACAACGCGACGCCGGTGGGTGGCCCCATCCGCTACGCGTATGACGGGCAGGTCATCCAGCTAAAGCAGTCACCCCCGTCCAATTACACCTATTTCCTGCCGTCGGGCGCGCCCATGCCGCACGACGACCTGGTGACGTACTACTCGCACCACGCGAAGGTGGGCGCGTATCAGTCCTGGCCGCCGGACGTCGCCGCGGACATGAGGACGAATGCCGCCACGGGGCAGGTTCACGTCACCATGTCCGGCGCGGTGGTGAACAACGTCAACGACCTGGTCACCCTCCGCAATGTGTCCGGCTATGACAACGCCAGCTGGGGCGCGACCTGGAGGGAGCGCTACACCACGCTGCGCACGCCCGCGGGCAACCGCACGCTGGACCTCATCCACTTCACGGGCCACCACTCCATGGGGCCGCTGGTGGGGCCGGACTACTTCCTCAAGGACCTCATCTACCAGAACGCCACGCTGTCCCAGTCCTACTTCCTGGGCAGCGCCTTCACGTCCTCCAAGGGCTTCTTCCCCACGGAGCTGGGCTTCAGCGAGCGGCTCATCCCCACGCTGGCGAAGCTGGGCGTGAAGTGGTCCGTCATCGGTGACAACCACCTCTCCCGCACGCTGCGGGACTACCCGTTCCTCGACGACCCGGGCTCGGACACGCTGGTGTCGCCGCCCAACCGCGCGGACCTCCAGAACACCAGCGCCGTGGGCGCGTGGGTGAGCGAGGCCATGGCGCACGAGCAGCAGGTCATCCGCAACAAGTACCCCTTCGCCTCCACGCCGCACTGGGTGCGCTACGTGGATCCGTCCACGGGCGCCGAGTCGCGCGTCGTGGGCATCCCCGTCAACCAGAACGGCTCCTGGCTGGAGGGTTGGGAGGGCCAGGCCACCGTGGACGTGGTGGGCCTGCGTGAGTTCGAGGGGCTCACGTCCCAGAAGCAGTTCTTCGTGCTCGCGCACGACGGTGACAACTCCGGAGGGCGCGCGGGGTCGCTCGACACGTGGCTCAACGGCCGCGCCGTCACCTGCTCCAGCGGCGTGCAGTGCCTCGGCATCGACGAGTACCTGGCCGCCCACACGCCCGCGACCACGGACGTGGTGCACGTGCAGGACGGTTCGTGGGTGGACACGCGCGACTCGTCGTCCGACCCGCAGTGGCACCACTGGCGGCTGCCGTTCGGCATCTGGAAGGGGCAGTTCCCCGCCTTCAACTCCGCCACCGGCCTCAACCTGGCGCCCAAGACGAACCTGAGCGGCGTGCAGGAAGGCATGACGGTGTCGCTGGAGCACGGCTGGCACTACCTGGAGCGCAACTTCGCGCTGCTCCAGGCCGCGCTCAACTACGCCAAGACGGCCGAGCAGCTCTGGCTGGACGCGCCCCCCCACCACTGGGAGCCCTCCACGGCGCTGGATTCGCAGGTCACGCACGCGGGCAACCAGCTGAACCCGTGGATGCTGTCCTTCCCGGTGAAGGGCGACGCGGCGAATGACTGGGCGGGCGGGGCGAACCCCGCGGAGCTGGCCTGGTACTTCCTCCTGCCGGCCATGGACTCCGGCTTCGGCTACTACGACGAGAACGTGGACGACAACGTGAAGCCCACGCTGTCCTTCAACCAGTCGCTCTACTTCTCCAAGCCCTACGTGCAGGACCGGCTGGCGCAGGACCGCACGGGCCCGTCCATCTGGTGGCCGCAGCGCTGGCCGTACAACCCGGGCAGCGCCAACACGGACAAGTCGGAGGGGTGGACGCTGCACCACTTCGACAACACCTTCGCGCTGTATACCTATGCGTTCGACGTCAGCGGCATCACCAGCATCAAGGCGCGGGTGCGCGTGCACACGGCGAAGCGCATCGACCCGCTGGACAACACGCCCCGCGTCTACGACCCGGTGGCGCTGAAGGCGGCGGGCGTGCCCGGCATCGACCCGTCGCGCGTGGGCGCCTGGGTGGACTACCCGCTCCAGCGCCGCGAGCTGCGCCCGGTGATGAACGGCGTGGCGTGGCAGCCGGCGTCCCTGCCGGTGATGCAGAAGGTGGCCGCGCAAGAGATTGGCGACCTCTACTCCGTGTACCTGGGGGCCTATCGCGACCAGCTGCTCGACTACTACATCGAGGCCACCGACGCGCGCGGCAACGTCACCCGCAGCGAGATCCAATCCGTGTACGTGGGCGCGGGCCGGTACCGGCTGGAGGGCGGCAAGTACATCGAGGACCTCAACGGCTCGGTGACGGGCACCCATCCGTTCCTCCGCGTGGACACCACGGCGCCGTCCGTTCCCACGGGGCTCGCGGCGACACGCACGGACCGCTCCGTGACGCTGACGTGGACGGCCTCCACGGACGACGTCGGGGTGACGGGCTATCAGGTGTTCCGCGATGGCGCGCAGGTGGGCTCGCCCGCCACGACGCGCTACACGGACAGCGGGCTCACGGCGGGCACGGCCTATGGCTACACGGTGAAGGCGAGGGACGCGGCCGGCAACACGTCCGCGGCGAGCAGCGCGCTCTCCGTCACCACCCTGCCCCCGGACACCACGGCGCCTTCCGCGCCCTC
Organism: Corallococcus sp. RDP092CA; assembly: GCF_041903675.1. Classification (NCBI taxonomy): domain Bacteria; kingdom Pseudomonadati; phylum Myxococcota; class Myxococcia; order Myxococcales; family Myxococcaceae; genus Corallococcus; species Corallococcus sp. RDP092CA. The sequence continues at coordinate 36,207 of NZ_JAYESI010000009.1, forward strand.
GGGGCTCTCCGCTTCGAGTGTCACCAGCTCGTCGGTGGTGCTGAGCTGGACGGCCGCCACGGACAACTACGGCGTGAGTGACTACCTGGTGTTCCGCGATGGCATCCAGGTGGCGGCGCCCACGGCGACGACGTACACGGACACGGGGCGGTCCTCGAGCACGACGTACAGCTACGCCGTGAAGGCGCGCGACGCGGCGGGGAATACGTCCGTGGCGAGCAGCGCGCTCTCCGTCACCACCGGCCTGGGGTACACGGCGACGGTCTATTACAAGAAGGGCTTCGCCACGCCATACCTCCACTACCGGCCCGCGGGCGGCGCGTGGACGACGCCGCCGGGTGTGCCCATGCCGGACGCGGAGGTGGCGGGCTACGCGAAGTACACGGTGAACCTGGGCGCCGTGCAGCAGTTGGAGGCTGTCTTCAACAACGGCAGCGGCACGTGGGACAACAACAACGGCGGCAACTACCTGCTCCCCACGGGGACCTCCACCTTCAACGCAGGCGTCATCACGGCGGGCGCGCCGGTGAGCGACACCGCGGCGCCGTCGGTGCCTACGGGCCTGACGTCTCCGTCGAAGTCCGCGACGACGGTGTCGCTGAGCTGGATCGCGTCCACGGACAACGTGGGCGTGACGGGCTACCTGGTGCTCCGCGATGGCACCCAGGTGGGGACGCCCACGTCCACCAGCTACACCGACAGCGGGCTGTCCTCCAACACGGCCTACAGCTACACGGTGAAGGCGCGCGACGCGGCGGGCAACACGTCCGCGCAGTCCACCGCGCTCTCCGTCACCACGTCCACCAGCGGGGCCACGGTCACGTTCAACGTCACGGCGAGCACGGTGATGGGCCAGAACGTGTACGTGGTGGGCAACGTCGCCGCGCTGGGGAATTGGAGCCCGGCCAACGCCATCCTGCTGTCCCCGGCCAACTACCCCACGTGGAGCGCGGCCGTCGGCCTGCCGGGCTCCACGGCGATTGAGTACAAGTTCATCAAGAAGGACGCCGCCAACAACGTCACCTGGGAGAACGGCGCCAACCGCACCCTGGCGACGCTGGCCACGGGCACCACGGCCGTGAACGACACGTGGCGCTGAACAGATGAACGCACCTCGCGGCGGGCCTGGAAGCCGGGCCCGCCGCGAGGTGTCGTGTTGGACCTGATTGACGTGGCGCTCGGCCCCTCCCCCAATGGCTGCCTTCCAGACCCAAACTCTGTCAGGATTCATCCTGACCATGCCTGCCATCTACGAAACGAGAACCAATCCGAAAGGCTACCGGGAGGTCTACCTGCCTTTCCATCCCAGCAACAACCATGGCTGGGTCCTCGAGCATCGGCTGGTTGTAGAGCTGTCACTGGGAATCCGTCTTCCGAGCAAGCTCCACGTTCACCACCGAGACAGACGTCCTACCCATAACGTCCGGGAGAATCTGCTGGTGTGCCCAGATTCACGGGTTCACGACCTCATTCACACCGCTATCGACAGCAACGACGCCCGGTCACATCGGGAGTTGGAGCAGTTCTGCTTGAACTTCGAGCAGTCCATCCAGTCCCGAGCCGATGAACTGAGAAGCAGCTTCTTGGACTACAGGGCACCAGGCCCCGGCGCCCGCTCCCAGGTCTCTTCGGAAGAAGAAGCCATCGCGAGGCTTCCGTCCGCATTGAAGGAACGACTGGCGCAGGTCGTCAAGCGGTTGCATCCCGCCCGCAAGAATACCGGTGAGCCCCTTGGACAATACACTCGCGAACTCACACTTTTTGATTCGATGGAGCAAGAGTTACTTCTATCGATGAGTGAAAGGCAGCTGCCATCTCATCTCATTGGGACACTCCTTCTCAGACGTCCCAGCAGTGTTGAGCGGCAGATTCAATCTCTTCGGAGCCGGCAGGCTAGGCCGCCTCCTCGCTGATGGGGCCGCCGCCAATCCGCCAGCCCGTGCGACCGTAAGCGACTCCTCGCGCTGAACAGATGAACGCACCTCGCGGCGGGCCTGGAGGCCGGGCCCGCCGGACCGTGCGCGAATGGGCCGGGACTGCCGTTGAGGTTCGGGGCAGGCCCCCATGCCCAGGCCCCGACGGAGGGCACGGCCTCGGAGACGCCCGCTGCCGCGTCCGGCACGGACGAAAACACGCCCGCTCGGGGAGCAGGGCGTTAGCCTCCCGCCCTCCCTCTCACCGGAGCCCCTCATGAAGACCAACCCCTACGACGCTCTCCCCCGGGTGCCTTCGTTCACCGTCACCAGCACCGACGTGCGCGATGGACAGACGCTGGCCACCGCGCAGCTCAGCGGCATCTTCGGCGCGGGCGGCCAGGACGTGTCGCCGCAGCTGGCGTGGAGCGGCTTCCCGGAGGACACGAAGAGCTTCGCCGTCACGGTCTACGACCCGGACGCGCCCACCGCGAGCGGCTTCTGGCACTGGGCGGTGGTCAACCTGCCCCGCACCACCACCAGCCTGCCCCCGGGCGCGGGCTCGCCGGACGGCGAGCAGCTGCCCTCGGGCGCCTTCCAGCTCCGCAACGACGGCGGCACCCCTGGCTTCGTCGGCGCCGCGCCGCCACCGGGACATGGCGCGCACCGCTACTTCATCGTCGTGCACGCCGTGGACGTGGAGTCGCTCGACATCCCGAAGGACGCCTCACCCGCGCTGCTGGGCTTCAACCTCTTCACCCACACGCTCGCGCGCGCCACGCTCGTGGGCACCTACGGGCGGTGAGCCACGCCGTCGCGCCGGAGGCTCACCCCTCCGGCGCGGCCGGCGTCAGCAGCAGGTCCGACAGGCCGGGCTTGGAGCGGCGCAGCAGGTCCTCCAGCGTGTACCGGTCCAGCGTGGCGAGGAACGCGTTCCGCGCCTCCGCCAGCACGCCCTGGAGGCCGCAGGCCGGCGCGATGGGGCAGGTGTTGCGCTCGCGGTCGAAGCACTCCACCAGGTGGAAGTCCGGCTCGGCCGCGCGCACCACGCGGCCCAGCCGGATGTCCGCCGGGGGCCGGCCCAGCAACACGCCGCCCGAGCGCCCCGGCCTCACCTCCACGTCGCCCTGCTGCGCCAGCGTCTGCACCACGCGCACCAGGTGGTGCTTGGAGATGCCGTAGGAGTCCGCGATCTCCTGCGTGGACGCAGGCCGCCCCGGACGCACCGCCAGGTACATGAGGACGCGCAGCGAATAGTCGGCGTGAAGGGTCAGGCGCAAATCAGGCGGCTCCGGCGACAGGCCCTCCTCTCGACGTGCTCGGCAGGAAGGCATCCGCGTGGATGTCCTTCAGCGAGAACCCCGCGAGAAAGAGCTTCTTGCGCAGGGATAGCACCGCTTCGGGATTGCCGCAGAGGAACGCTCGCCAGCCCACGGGCCGCTTGGGGAGGCAGGTGAGCACCTTCGCCTCCAGCGCCCCCTCCTCCACGTCCCCGCCGCCTCCCGCCAGCACGACGGGGCGGTAGTGGAGGTTCGGGTGGCGCGCCGCCAGGGCCCGGAGCGCGCCCACGTGGTACAGCCCGCCCGGCTCCAGCGCGCCGTGGAACAGGTGGATGGGCCCGGCGTGCCCCGACTCCAGCGCGTCCCGCAGGATTCCGTACAGCGGCGCGAGCCCCGTGCCCGTCCCCGCCAGCAGCAGCGGCGACTCCGGCTGGCCGGGGACGTAGAAACAATCCCCGGCCGGCCCCTGCACGTGCACCCGCGCGCCGGGCCGGACGTCGCGGACGAGCCAGCCGCTCATGGCGCCCCCCGGCACGAGCCGGACGTGCAGCTCCAGCTGGCCCTCGCGAGGCAGGCTCGCCAGCGAGTAGCTGCGCGCGAGCCCGTCCTCGCGCACCACCGTGACGTACTGCCCCGCCCGGTAGTCGAGCGGCGCCTCCACCTCCAGCCGCACCGCGGACACGTCGCCGCTGAGCGCCTCCGTGGCCACCACGCGCGCGGGGACGCGCAGCTCCGACGCCCCCGCCACCTCCAGCGCCACGCCCTCCTGGGGCCGGCACGTGCACGCGAGGAAGTAGCCGCGCGCGCGCAGCGTGTCCTTGAGCCCCACCTGCGCCGCTTCCGGCACCGGGCCCGACACGGCCCGCATCAGACAGGACTGGCAGGCCCCCGCCCGGCACGCGTGCGGCACTTGCACGCCCTGGCGCAGCAGGCCGTCCAGCACCGTCTCGCCGGGCTCCAGCGGATACCACTCGGCTTCATGCCGTACCTTCGCCATGACGTGCCTCCAGTGTCGCTTCAGCGATTCAGGACGTCCGCCCGCGCGCTCTCGGCGATGGTCAGCACCTGCCCCACCAGCGCCGCGGGCACGCCCAGTTCCTCCAGCGTCTCCTTCAGGTGCCCCACCACCGCGTCGAAGTGCGACGCGTTCAGCCCGCGCTCCACCAGGTGCTTGTGCCCCGCGCGCATGTCCTTGCCCGAGTAGGCCGACGGCCCTCCGCACACCATCGTCAGGAACGCCTTCTGCTTCGCCGACTGGCGCTCCATGTCCACGTCCTCGAAGAAGTGGCTGATGCGGTCGTCGCCCAGCACCTTCCGGTAGAAGACCTCCACCGCCGCCGCCATCGCCGGCGCTCCACCGATCTGCTCGTACACGCTCGCCATGACCTCGCTCCCTTCTGGGCCCACGCCCCAAAAGATGCATTCTCAATGCATCTTTTACGAGCGACCCGTCAACACGCCGGGGCGCGGCACATCGGGATAACTTCTCGCGCATGTGCCATCGCCTCATGCGCGACGTCCTGGTGGGCCGTGGCGCACCCGCCTGGCGGGCGCGGGCCGTGGCCTCACGAGGAGCGCCACCGGCCTCGCAGCGGGCCCTCCGTGGAGCTGGAGTCGCCACCGGGCGCCGTCGTGCCCGCGCCGCTGGGGGACGGCGCCCCGCCTCAAGGACTCCTCCGCCTCTTCGACGCGGACGGCGTCCCCTCGCGGCCGCACGTGGGACGGGAGGTCTACGCCCTGCCCGTGGACGTGAGCCATCAGGCGGGCAGCAGGCTCCGCGCGCGGCGCACCACGCGCTCCATGCCGCTCTTCATGTGGTCCAGGGCCAGGGAGCGGTTCACCGGCGTGGGGCGGTACCCCAGGGGCCCCAGGTGCTTGCGCAGCACGTGGTTGGCGCGCAGCGCGCGCAGGTGCCGGGCCGTCTCGCGGGTGTTGAAGATGATGGACAGCGACACGGAGACATCCTCCGTGCCGTTCTTCACGTAGTGCGGCGCCACGAAGGGGATGTGCAGCGCGTCCCCGGGCCCGAAGGCGTAGCGCGTCGCCGTCGCGTCGAAGGTCTCGCGATAGCTCACCTTGGAGCCGGAGCGCGCGACGAAGGACTCCAGCTCCGGCGCGGGGACCACCTGCTCGTCCCACGCCTTGGAGACGTGCACCGCCTTGCTCCCCCGGAACTGCATCAGCAGCGTGGAGTAGCGATCCAGGTGGAAGGGCGTGACGCTGCCGGGGGACGCGATGAAGAGGTAGAGCATCGGATCCACGGCGCGCGTGCCCACGCCCTGCGCGCGCATCAGGTCCTCCACCTCCGACAGGAGCGCGCGGTACAGCTCGTGGAAGCTGGGGTCCTGCTCCGGCGCGCGCAGCATGATGTACGAGCTGCTCGTCATCATGTTCTCCACGGTGTCCTTCAGCGACAGGCCGGTGCGGTAGTCCACGTGCGCGCGGTCGAAGTCCGCGTCCTTGGGCAGCAGGCCGGAGCTGAAGAACACGTTCTCCGAGGGCAGCCGCTGCACCACGCCCGCCAGGTTCTCCAGCTCCAGCGCGGGATGCCCCAGGAGCGTGTGGCGGCACCGGAAGGACTCACGGTCGAACTGCAACGGCGACCCGACGGACTCGAAGATGCGCATCACGGCTGGGAGCTCCTTGCCGCACGTGGCGACAGGTGAGCCCCCATGGCACCAGAGCGCTGGCGCAGCCGTCAAAATGGGGCGTTTCTGCCCCGTGGCCTCATGGGGCATTCTGCCCCGCTCCCCGCTGGCCGGCGCAGGCCGCCTGCCCGCCCTGCTGTCGCCCTCCGGGGTGGGGCGGGCGTGGTCGGGAATCATGCCCATGTTTCAACCCTCACCTCGACGGGAGGAGAAGACATGGCGCTGGAAGCAATCCTGTTGTGGGCGGTGATTGGCCTCATCGCCGGATGGCTCGCGTCCGCGGTGGTCGGCGGTGGCTACGGCCTGATTGGCGACATCGTCGTGGGCGTGGTGGGCGCGTTCCTGGGAGGCTTCATCCTCCGGGCGCTCGGCACGGGGGCCCCGTTCGGCGGACTCGCGGGCACCATCTTCGTGGCGTTCATCGGAGCGGTGGTGCTGCTGCTGATACTCCGGCTCATCCACTCGAGCACGGTCCGAAGGGTCTGAGCCTGGGGCCCCGCCGCGCCTGATGACGCCAGACACCAGGGGCCTGACGGCAGTCATCAGGGCGGCGGCCCTTTGTGGGCGCGCTGGTGGCGCTGCCGCCAGTCATTCCGAGGACTTGGACGATGCAGGGGGCATGGCACGCGCCGTGCTCTAGCCCCCTGCATCGCTGAACCGGCCGGCTGACCCGCCGGCCCATCCAACCTCGAGGAACCCCGCCATGGCGCTCTCCCCCCTGTCGAAGTCGTCCGTTGCCAGCTCCTCCTTCTCGCCCCGCACGTCCGCTCCGGAGCTCTCCAGCGCGGTGGCGCGCCCCTCGGCGGTGACGGCGGACGCGGTGAAGGGCAAGAACGGCCCGGGTTCGCTCCAGGGGATGTTCCAGGCGGATGGCTTCGACGGCGCGGCGGGCGTGGGCAAGGCGGCCAACCCCATGGCGCAGCTGGCCGAGATGGTCCAGATGCTGAAGCAGTTGGTGGACATGCTCGGCGGGATGAACGGCGCCGGCGCGCAGCAGGGCGCCGCTCCTGGCATCGAGGGCGCGGCGGGCGGCACCGGCGCGGCGGGCAACGCGGGCGCGGGTGCTGCGACGGGCGCGGGTGCTGCGACGGGCGCGGGCGCCAGTGGCGCGCAGCAGGCCCCCGCCGTCGAGCAGGCCGCGGCCCCGGCCGCCGCTGACGCCGCCGCTCCCGCGGCGCAGGGCGCCCCGGCCCCGGCGGCCCCCAAGCAGGAGGCGCCGGTCTCCGGTCCCCAGTCGGTGGGCGCCCAGGGCGCGGCGAAGGGCAAGAACACCATCACCCTCAACAACGACGGCGACAAGCCGATGACGGTGAACTTCACCCCCAACGCGGGCGAGAAGGCCATCGACTCCGTCACGCTGAAGCCCGGTGAGAGCAAGACGGTGCAGTTCCCGGACAACTGGTCCGGCAACTTCCGCAGCGACAACGGCGACGGCAAGAACGCGACGCTCGGTGAAGTGAAGTTCGACGGCGGGTTCGGGAACACCTACTACGACGTCAGCTACATCGAGGGCCACAACACCGCCATGACCATCCAGCCGGACGGCGGCGGCCGCCTGTCGGGCACGATGGAGAACCTGCTCGACTCCGCGCCGGACTCCGTGAAGGCCAAGGGAGCGGACGGCTCGGCGTACGGCATCAAGAAGAGCACCACCTCCAACGTGCAGGATCCGGAAGTGGTAGACTTCTTCCGCAAGCACGTGGGCGCGGATCAGGGCTACGTCATCCCCACGGATGACGCGAGCACGCTGGGCAGCAACACCAGCAACCTCGTCGTCCACCTGAAGGACCTAGCCTGATTCCCCTCACCCGAGGCCCCCATCCATGAGTGTCCGCCTCCCGTCTGGTCTCCCCCGCCCGGGCCTGCCCCTGCAGAGCCCCGCGCAGGAGAAGGAGGAGAAGGCGCAGTCCGGTGAAGGCAAGTCATCGGGCAAGGCCACCGGGAAGGGCGGCACCGGAAAGGGAGGCGTCGCGGTCAAGGGAGGCTCCGCGAAGGGAGCCTCCGCCAAGGGGGGCCTGGAGCAGTCAGGCCCCCAGGACGGCATGGACTTCGGGCGCTCCGGCGGGACGGAGCGCAATGAAGGCGGCGGCGCCGGGGCCGCCCAGCAGCAGGCGGGGATGGAGCCCGGCACGTCGACCGGCGCCGCCCCCCTGAGCACCCTGGAGCAGCCCCCCGCGCTCGCGGCCCAGACGCCCCAGACGGCGCCGGCGCTCCCCCAGCCGCCACCGCCGGTGGCGCCGCAGGTGGGCGTGCCGCCGCAGCTCGCGCGCCAGCCCGCCGCGTCGGACTCCTCCCGCGAGCGCACCGCGGCGGACGGCCAGTCGTCGGACGCCGCGAAGCTGGCGCTGGAGGGCCGCGCGAAGCTGCGCATCGCCGTCCTCAACCGGCTCCACCGCGGCCTCACGGAGGTGGAGGGGAAGATGAGCGCCTTCCTCCCCAACGCCGGCCGCCAGGGCGTCGTCACCCTGCCGGTGGTGCTGAGCGTGAGCACCGTCACCTTCGAGTGGTGGACGTCCGCGAACGCGGTCCCCGAGGACCGGGCCTACCTGGCCCAGGTGCTGGGCGAGCCCGGCTCGGTGGACGACGCCACGCTCTTGGGCACGCTGCGCTCGGAGATTGGCCTGGCCTTCGCGGAGTTCCCCCGCACGCCCCAGGGCGTGGAGGCCCGCAAGCTGTACGAGGCCGTCCTCCAGAAGTACGAGTCCGCCCGCATCCAGCCCATCGTCGCGGGCCACGACACCGGCCCCGTGGTGGGGGAGTGCGCGCGGCTGGGCCTGCCCTGCGACAAGGACTTCACCCGCTCCGTGCTCCTGGCCCCCTGGATGCTGGCCGTCGGCCAGAGCCCGGACGAGGGCACCGCGACGCAGGTGATGGTGGCGGGCCTCACGCTGCCCCAGCTGGGCGCGCTGGTGGGCCACCTGCGCCAGCTCAACCCGCTGCTCAGCAACGCCCAGCTGCGCGCGCTGCTCCTGCGCGCCTCCACGGACATGAAGCTCGCGCTGCGCAAGGTGATGGGCCAGCAGGAGGTGGAGCAGGTGCAGGCCCTGGCGCGCCAGCTCCTGCGGCTCCAGGCCGTGCAGCACCTCGTCGTCTGAAGGGGACCGCGCGCTCCCTGGGTCAGGCGCGGAAGACGGCGGGCCGCAGCGCCAGCTCCGCCGTCGGCTCCAACGTCACGGACGCGAGCAGCGACTCGGCGTCGGCGCGCGTCGCCTCCAGCCGGTGCGCCAGCTGCGTGTACGTGAAGGTGAAGGCCACCTCTTCGCGCAGCACGTAGAACTGGAGCTGCGCGAGCGCCAGCGACCGCAGCCGGAAGGTGTACTCGCGCAGCAGGCCGGGGTTGGCGCCGAAGGTGGCCTTGCGCTCCGACACCGGGTGGAAGGCCTCCGCCGTGCGCACGCCCTCCAGCATGCGCGCGGCGAAGCGCTCCAAGGACTCACCGGGGACCGCGGGCTCCAGCGACACCACGAGGTTCGCGCGGAAGCCCGCCTCCTCCGGCCCCACCGCCACGACCTGGCTGGCGTCGAACCAGCCGGCGGGCAGCGAGACGCGCAGGGGACCGTGGCGGATGGAGCGGGGCGCCATGCGGCGTCAGCCCCTATGAGGACTCGCGGCCGAAGTTGGCCATGGCGCGCGAGCCGCCGCCGTCCGTGTTGCCGAGCGTGACGGCCTTCAGCCCGCCCTCCTGCGCGGCCTGGGCCTCGGACATGCCCTGGGCGCTCTCGACGATCATCTGCCCGCCGCCCTGGTGCTGGTTCCAGCTGATCTCCATGGAGTCCGCGAGCCGCTGCGCGTCCACCGGGATCTCGGAGCCGGTGCTGGGGTCCTTGATGAGGTAGCGGCCCTGGTCGTCCTTGCCCTCGACGGAGACCCAGTGCGCGCGGCCCGTCTCGCCCGGCTTCGTCGTGGGGTCCACCAGGCTGGAGTCCACCATCACCGCGCCCTTGCCACCGCGGGCGAGCGCTTCGTCCAGGGCCTTGGTGTCCAGCTGGGACGACGTCTGCGTCACCTTCACGCCCTGGTTCGCCAGCATGTTGGACAGCTCATGCGGCGACGTGCCCTGGCCCTGCGTGAAGCGCGACTCCAGCGCGTCCATCTTCTCCTTGGTGGACGCGGGCTGGGTCTTGCTGTTGCCGAGCTCGTTGCCCAGCATCACCGCCACCGCGGCGCCGCAGTTGTTCTGGTTGGTCTGCTGGACCACGTCCGGGTCCGCGCCCGCGGCGTCCCAGCCGCCCAGCTCCGGGGCCTTGGGCGCGCTCGCGAGCGTCCCGTCGACGCCCAGGTCCTCCGCCGACGCGCCCGCGACGGGCTGGAAGCGGCTCGCCCACTCCGGGTCGACCGCCTGCTCCGCCGCGAAGGCGTCCGTGGCCTGCTCCGCCTGCACGGCGGTGGGCGCGCTCTCCACCTGCGAGACGACCTTCGCCTCCGGCAGCCCCACCTGCTGAGCGGTCTGCTGCGGCTGGGAGGACGGCTGCACCTGCGCCAGGTGCTGGAAGTTTCGAAGAACGTTGGAAAGGTTCACGCTCACGGTCGTGGCTCCGGAGGGGGGGAGGGGGATGTCATCCTACCTGTGATGCCGCCCCGTGTTAAGGCTCCCCGGAGGGATCCAGCCCGTGCTTGCGCAGGAGCTTCCGGAGATAGACACGGTCGATATCAGCTTCGCGGGAAGCCCTGGAAATGTTGCCTTCGCAGCGCTCGATGAGGTTCTTCAGGTAGTCACGTTCGAACACTTCGATGAGGTGTTCTTTTGCTTCCTTGAAGGGCAGGTCCAGATCCGGACCCTTGCGGCCGTCCGCGCCCGGGGGCGCCTCCAGGTCCGGCAGGGCCTCCTCGCCCAGGTTGACGACCTGCTCCACCACGTTGCGCAGCTCGCGCACGTTGCCGGGCCAGGGGTACTGCATGAGCAGGGCGCGGGTCTGGTCCGACAGCGCGCCGGGCGGCCGGCCCATCTGCTTGAGCATGTGGTCGATGAGCAGCGGGATGTCCTCCGGGCGCTCGCGCAGCGCGGGCAGCGTCACGCGCAGCACGGCGAGCCGGTGGAAGAGGTCGCGGCGGAACTTCCCCTGGTTGACGGCCTGCTCCAGGTTCACGTGCGAGGCGGCCACCACGCGCACGTTCACCGTGAAGTAGTCGTTGCCGCCCACGCGCTTCACCTGCCGGCGCTCCAGCACGCGCAGCAGGCGCGGCTGGAGCTCCAGGGGCAGCTCGCCGATCTCGTCCAGGAAGACGGTGCCGTTCTGGGCGCGCTCGAAGGCGCCGGCGCGGTCGCCCTGGGCGCCGGTGAAGGAGCCCTTCACGTGGCCGAAGAGCTCGGACTCGATGAGGGTGGAGGGCACGCCCGCCAGGTCCACGATGACGAAGGGGCCCTTGGCGCGCGGGCTCTGCTGGTGGATGGCCTCCGCGCACAGGTCCTTGCCGGTGCCCGTCTCGCCGTGGATGAGCACGTCCGCGCCGCCGGGCGCCAGGCGCTCCAGCACGGTGAAGGCCTCGCGCATCTTGCGGCTCTGGCCCACGAGCGCGCCGAAGCGGTCGCGCGAGGACAGGGGCAGCGAGCGCTCGCGCGAGTCCTCCGGCACCAGCTTCAGCTCGGTGGCGCCCAGGGTGATGACGCTGCCGGGGCGCAGCTCCATGGAGGTGAAGCGCAGGCCCTCCACGAACGAGCCGTTGTGCGAGCCCAGGTCCGTGGCGACGACGTGCTCGTCGTGCACCTCCAGCTTCAGGTGCTGGCGGGAGACGGCCTTGTCCAAGAGGACGATGTCACACGTGGGGTTCTTGCCCACGGTGTACGTCCCCTGCTTGAGCGGGTGTGACTTGCCGGCATCCGCGCCGGAAAGCACCCGGAGCAACATCCGCACCTGTCCCGCCCGACCCCGGTTCAGGGTGGCCGTGGCATCCAGGAGCGCCTCGTCCTCGTCTGGCGGCAGCGACACGGGGCGGGACGGTAGCACGCCCCGCCATCACCGCCAGCAGCCGCGCGTGTCTCCTACCTGCGACGACCGCGAGGCGGCTTGCGGGCGGGCGGGCGGGGGTACTCCATGGGCAGGGTCTCCAGCCACGCGTCCACCTCGCCCACGCGCTCGTCCAGGCCGGACTCGCTGAAGCGCTCCCGGGCGCGGGTGGCCTCGCCCCGGGCCTCCGGCGACTGGCCCGTCTGGTACAGCGCCCGCGCCAGCGCGAAGCCGGACTCGGCCAGCGCATCCGGGGGCGCGGACGCGAAGGACACCGCCAGCTGCAGCGGCGCCACGGAGTCGCGCGCCCGGCCCAGCCCCAGCAGCGCCTGGCCCACGCCGTCGTAGGAGGGCTGGAGGCCCTCGTCGCCCTCGGGCAGCAGCTCGCGCTTGAGGGCCACGGCCTGCTCGTAGGTCTTCAGCGCGTCGTCGTAGCGCTTCATCCCCAGCTGGCACATGCCCAGCTCGTCCAGCGCCTCCGCCACCTGGGGGCTCCTGTCGCCGTGGAGGGCCTTGTAGAGGTCCACCACCGCCTGGGCGTGCGGCAGGGCGCGCTCGGGCTGCCCGGCCTCGCGCAGGGCCAGGGACAGCATGCCGTGCCGGCGGGCCGTGTCCGGGTGCACCGGGCCCACCGCCGCCTCGGTCCTCGCGAGCGCCGTCTCCAGGAGCGGCACCGCCTGCTTCGCGTCGCCGGTGCCCAGCACCAGCCGCCCCAGGAGGAAGAGCGCCCGGGCGCGCTTGGGGTGGTCCGAGGGCAGCGCCTTGTCGTAGAGGGCGCTCGCCTCCTCCAGCCGCTTGCGGGCCTCGTCCATGTGGCCCTGGGACATGGCGAGGTTGGCCTGGTTCACCTTCACGTCGGCCTCCAGCACGGGCTCGCCGCCCAGGCGCTGGAGGGTGGCCTCCGCCAGCTCGCCCCAGTTCGCCGCCGGGTCGTAGTGCTTCTGGCCGTCCTCCACGTAGAGGAGCTTGTTGAGGATGGCGACCTTCAGCCGGTCCGCCCGGCCGGCCTCCGCGTCGAACACGGCGCGGGACAACAGGCGCGACGCCTCCGGCGACTGGCCCGTCTGCTCCTGGAGCCAGCCCTGGTGGAACCCCAGCTCCGCCTTGAGCGGCAGGTAGCCCGTCCTCTCCACCGGCGCCTCCAGCGCCTTCACCGCCGCGAGCGCCGCCGGGTAGCGGCCCGCGTCCACCTGCGCGCGCACCTCCGACAGCTGGTCCTCCAGCTTCTCGATCGCGTCGCGCAGGGCGGGGTCGGAGGGGCGGCGCTGCTGCTCGGCCAGCGACTCCACGTCCTCGCACTCGTGCAGGGCGGGCAGCGCGTGGGCCATGTCCACGGCCTTCTCCACCATGGCCGCGTCCGCGCCGGAGAGCAGGTCCACCGTGGCGCGCAGGTCCTTGCGACGGCGCTCCAGGCACACCACCTGCCGGTCCAGCTGCTCCTCCGGCTTCACGCCGCTCACCCGCGCGTCCTCGCAGGCCTGGACGCGCTGGTGCTTCCACGCGTCCGCGTACTGCGCCAGCACCTGGAGGGTGCGGGAGGCCATGCCCTCCGCGAAGGGCTTCCCGGTGGCGCGGAAGGCGGACTCCACCCGCGCCCTCGCGTCCGGCGTCCAGACGGCGTCCATCCCCGCGCCGGCGTCCACGCACACCTGGGACTGCTGCCACGCCACGCCGCCCGCCACCGCCAGCGAGGTGACCATGGCGCCCGCGGCGCCCAGCCAGCGCTTGCGCTGCCCGTGGCGCTGCTCCTGGGAGAGCGCGTCCAGCAGGGCCTGCATCGAGGCGAAGCGCGCGTCCGCGTCCAGCGACAGCCCGCGCAGCACCGCCTGCCGCACCCAGCCGGGCACCCTCGCGTCGCGCGGGGGCTCGCGGATGAGCGCGGGCGGCGGCGCGATGGCGGGGGCCCTGGCCGGCGCGGCGTTCAACGACTGCGTGCCGCCCAGGGACTGCGTGCCGTCCGCCTCCAGCTCCGCGCTGCGGCTGGCGGACGCGTAGGCCTTGATGCTGCCCGGGTCGAAGGGGCGCGTGCCGTAGAGCGCGCCGTAGAGCGCCGCGCAGAAGCTGAACTGGTCCGTGCGCGCGTCCAGCTGCGTGCCCCGGAACTGCTCCGGGGACATGTAGTTGGGCGTGCCCACCAGCAGGCCCGCCTCCGTGAGCGTGGTGTCCAGCATGCGCCGGTCCGAGGACTCCAGCAGCTGGGCCTCCTCCGGCGTGGCCGGGGCCTCCGGCGCGTCCCCCACCTGCCGCGCCAGCCCGAAGTCCGTCACGTAGACGCGGCCCGCGTGGCTCACCAGCACGTTGGCGGGCTTGAAGTCGCGGTGCACCAGCCCCGCCGCGTGCGCGGCCTGGAGGCCCCGGCCCGCCTGGAGGTAGCGCTCCAGCACCTCGCGCCAGGACGGCTTCGCCTCCTTCAGCCACGAGCCCAGCGTGCCGCCCTCCACCAGCTCCATGGCGACGAAGACCTGGTCGCCCCACATGCCCACGTCGAAGACGGGGATGACGTTGGGATGGGAGACGCGCGCCATGGCCTGCGCCTCGCGCAGGAGCCGGGAGCGCGCCTCCTCGTTGTCCCGGTTGGCGCTCGGGTGCAGCAGCTTGAGGGCGACCTTGCGGTCCAGGTCCGGGTCGTAGGCGGCGTACACCACGCCCATGCCGCCCTGCCCCAGCTTGCGCAGGAGCAGGTAGCGGCCCACCTGGGGCACGGGCGGGACGTCCTCCGCGCGGCGAGGCCGGGGGCCCGTTCCATATCCTCCCGAGCCCCGGCCCGTCCCCGCGCCGGAGCGCACGGAATCCGAGGGGCCGGTGCTGGTGCTTCGCCTTCCGGTGTCTCTCTTCGTCATGGGGCCCTGACCTGATCCACGAGTGTAACGCCGGCCCTCGCCCGCTCCGAACATCCTTCCGCGACGCGTCACCCCAGGCCGCCTGCCTGGTGACGGCAGTCATCAGCGCCGGGAGCGCGGTCACCAGGGTCCGCGCACAGGGTGGGACACAACCCCCTGGAATCCGGAGGACGCCGGAGGACGGGCGGCTGGCATGCGGGCCGCAATGGGGGAGCCCATCGCGGTGCTCGCAGCCCTCCCCTCCTGGAGTCCCCCATGGTCCTCGACACCCCCACCCTCCGGAAGCCGCTGTCTCCCGTCAGCCCTCCCGCCGTCGCCGGGAAGCCGGCCGTGGCCGCGCCCGTGGAGGCGAAGGCGCCCGCGGTGGTGGCGGATGGGTTCGACGCGAAGAAGCCGGCCGCGGGTCCGGACCTGTCCGGCGTGGGCGCCGCGGTGAAGGCCGCCGTGGACGCGAAGCCGGCGGCGGTCCCCCAGCTGCGCGTGGGCCTGGCGGCGACGGGCGCGGCCCCGCCCGAGCGCCAGACGGTGTCCGGCGAGGACAAGGCGAAGCAGGCGGTGGACCTGAAGACGGTGGGCGAGAGCCGCCAGGAGACGGCGGACGCGCAGCAGGCCCTGCGGGAGAAGACGACCCAGGAGGCCGACCGCCTCTTCGCCATGGCGGACGGCCAGGCGCAGGTCCCCGAGGGCGCCAGCGTCAAGCGCGTGTCCGACAGCGAGGTGGAGCTCACCCGCGTCAACGGCCAGCGGGAGCTCGTCGAGCGCTCCGTCGCGACGAAGAAGGACGGCGCGGTGGTGATGGACAGCGCCACCTATGAGGACGGCGTCAACAAGCGCGACCGGCTGGAGCTGAAGGCGGACGGCGCCACGCTGGTGGAGCGCGCGGAGTGGAAGGGCGACAGGAACGAGGCGGCGGACCTCAAGTCCTTCGGCGACATCTCCCAGGTGCGCGACGCGGGGCTGACCTACACGCGCAACGAGGTCTCCGTCGAGAAGCACGAGGACGGCGACCGGCTCCACACCGACGCGTACTCGCAGGTGAACGGCAACGCCGAGGGCAGCCGCACCTCGTACTACCAGCAGAAGGGCGGCGGCAGCATCGACAACAAGCTCAAGGGCCCGTTCGACTTCGACAAGCCGGTGGACCGCTCGGACACGTACTCGTACTCCCTCCCCGCGCCGGACGCGGACGGCAAGCAGGCCCCGCCGCAGTACAGCCGCGTGCAGAGCTTCTCCCAGGACCACGTGAAGGCCACGTCCTACGTGGACCGCACCCTGGACGGCCACACGCAGTACGCGGGGGAAGGGCCGCACACGTTCGAGGACATGGCCCGGGTCCGCGACGAGTACTCCCAGCACGGCGGCGAGGACTACGACGCGGACAAGACGGGCGATGGCCGCCCGCCGAAGCGCTGGACGGTGGACCTGCAGAAGGGCGCGGACCGGCTGGACTCGCAGACCTTCATCGAGGGCTACCCGGACGCGACCCTCAAGACGGAGAAGACGCGCGAGGGCAGCACCGTGAAGGAGAGGTTCGAGGGCAAGACCTTCGAGAGCGCGGGCTCCTCCAAGCGCGTGCCGGTGAGCGGCGAGTCCACCACCACCTACGGCCAGGACGGCTCCATCGAGAAGCTGGACTCCCGGAGCCGCGAGCCGGACGGCTCCGACCTGGAGCAGCACTACCAGAGCAGCCGCAGGGCCACGGACCCGGGCCTGGAGCTCCAGGAGTCGCTGGAGACGAAGCGCACGAAGGACGGCCGGACGGAGCACGTGCTCAAGGAGGACACGTCGCTGCTGTCGGACCAGGGCGCGCAGCTGGTGGGCTCGCGCACCACGGTGACGGACGCGGACGGACGCAAGGGCCTCCACGAGGTGGGCAAGGACGGCGAGCGGATGCAGCTGTCCGGCAAGGACGGCGCGGACCTGCGCGACGTCACCGACGCGGAGGCCTTCAAGGACGACGACTTCGGCCGCGTCCTGCTGGAGCAGGCGTCCATCTCCACCGCGAACACGGTGAACCAGTTCGCCAACAGCGGCGGCGCGAAGGCGCTCACCGTCCTCCAGGGGCTGAGCCAGGACGCGGGCCGGCTGCCGGCGAAGGCGACGGAGCTCCTGGGCAGGGACGCCCTCTCCAAGGGCCTGAACGCGGCGCAGGGCGGCGCGAGCGCGCTGGGCGGCGTGGCGGGCGTGGTGGCGGGCGGGATGACGCTCTCGCGAGGCATCCGCGAGAACAACATGCCGGACATCGTGAAGGGCGTGGCGGACACGGCCAACGGCGCGGCGAACCTCTACACGGGCGGCAAGGCCTTCGCGGACGCCATCCGGGGCTTCAAGAACGCGGGGGCGCTCACCACGACCGCCTCCACGGCCAGCGCGGCGAAGAGCATCCCCTGGGCGAAGACGCTGGCGGATCCGAAGGTGGGCGGCGCCCTCACCCGCACGGTGCTGGACTCGGTGAAGGGCATGGGCGGCATCGGCAAGGTGGCCGGCACGGCGGCGAGCCTGGGGGGCAAGGCGCTCTCCGCGCTCAAGGCGGCGGGCGGCGCGGCCAACGTGCTGGGCGCGGTGGGCGGCGCGGCGGGCGGGGTGATGGACATCGTCAACGGCGCGAAGGTGAACGACGGGGCCCAGATCGCCAAGGGCGCGGTCGGCATCGCGGGCAGCCTGGGCGGCGCGGTGGCGGTGGGCGCGATTGGCGGCCCCCTGGGCATGGCCGTGGGCGCGGGCATCGGCCTGCTGACCTTCGGCTTCGGGAAGCTCATGGACCTCATCAGCGACAAGCCGCACAAGATCGCCGAGCTGCAGATCGACTGAAGCGACGCCTGGAGCGAGGCGGCGGTGGAATCGGAGCCACCGCCGCCTCCTCGACTTCAGCGCCTCCCGCGCAGGGTGCGCTCGTAGTCCTCGTAGCGCAGCTTCGCGATGGTGCGCCGGTCGCGGGTGCGCACCACGACTCCCTCCGGATGCTTGCCGGCCCCGGCGTCCAGCGCGCACCGGGTCGCGGGCGCGTGCTCGCGCAGCCAGGCGAACGCGCCCTCCAGGTCCTTGGGGAGCGCGGCGCCGTCCTGCTCGAGGATGCGCGGCGTGGTCTCCAGCCCGTGCTCGCGGGCGAAGGCCTGGAGCGCGTCCTCGGTCACGAAGGGCTGGCCGCCGGACTCGCGCCAGCCGGCGATCCGCTCCGCGGACCAGGTGAGGGGGGGCTCGGGGTCGGTGAGGCGCACCACGTCGAAGACGCGGTAGCCCACGCGCTTCTCGGCCGTGTACTGCTTGCTGTGGGCGGTGACGTTTCCGCCGTACACCTCGCCGAAGACGACGGTGATGCCGCCCGCGTCGAGCCGCTTCTCGAGCAGGGCGTCCGCCACCGGGCGCAGGTGCTCCACGATGCCCAGGGCCGGGTTCCCGATGAGGTCCCCGCTCGCGTAGAGGAACTCCTCGCGGCTGCCCAGCAGGTACGTGCCATCCGGCAGGAACACGATGCGCGCGTTGGTGCCGTCCACCTTCTCCGTGCCGACCACGGGCCCATCGAACGCGATGGCGGGCTCGGCCAGCCGGCCCTTGTCGCCCAGCGTGTGGTACGTGGGGATGGACGGGTACTTCGTCAGCGAGTTGAGCGTGCGCAGGTTGGCGGTGCGAACGGAGAACGTCATGGCGCGGCCTCGGGGTAGGAGGGGCGACCGTAGCAGAAGCCCCCGGGAGGCTCGCGCGACGCAGGGGCTCTCCGGGGCCTGACGCCCGGGTCGCCGTGAGGCGGAGTCGGCGGCGGCGAAGAGGAGGTCCGCCAGCTCCGACGTCGCGCGCCCGCCCCCCGCCCGGCCCCGACGGGAGCCTGCTTCCCCGTGACGCGCGGGTTGACGCGCGTCCCCTCCGCCCCTCTTATCTGCCCTCCCCCTGAGCAGGAGTCCCCGTTGGCAGGCGTCCCGGTCGAGTTGACCCCGGAGGATTACGAGGCAGTCACCCGGAAGCCCGGCATGTGCGTCGTGGACTTCTGGGCGCCGTGGTGTGAGCCCTGCCATGCGTTCGCCCCCGTCTTCGCCGAGGCGGCCGCGCGGTTCACGGACATCCGCTTCGCGCGGCTCGACGCGGAGGCGCACGAGGCGGTGGCCGAGCCGCTGGACATCGATACCTTCCCCACGCTCGTCGCGTTCAAGGACGGACTGGAGGTCCACCGCGTCTCCGAGGCGCTGTCCCCCGAAGCGCTGGACCGGCTCCTGGGCGCGCTGCGGGCCGTGGACGTCGCGGAGGAGAAGCGCCGCGCCGCCAACCGCGAGCAGACCGAGGCGGGCCGGCGCCCCTCCGGCGTCCCCGAGGGCGCCACCTGGGACGACGGCGACGCGGAGTGGTCCTTCGGCCCGAAGGACTCCCAGGGCCGGCCCCACGGCACGTGGCGGTACTGGCGCGCCGACGGCACCCTCTGCAACGAGTGCGTCATGAAGCAGGGCACGCCGCACGGCCCCTTCAAGCGCTTCCATGAGGACGGCTCGGTGTCCCAGGAAGGCACCTTCGAGCAGGGCCAGCTCCACGGCCCGCGCACCTGGACGGCCTCCGAGCACTTCACCACCGAGCGCATGCACGAAGGCGGCGTGAGCCAGCGCGTGCGCCGGACGGTGATGCACTACGCGCACGGCACCGTGCGGCAGGTGCTGCACTACGACGGCGAGGGCCAGCGCGTGGTGCCCTCCACCGGCGAGCCCTACCCCACCCGCCCGGCCCACCTGCCGGAGGACGCCGAGCTGCGCGAGGACCTGGACCAGTGGGCGAAGGTGACGCTCAACGCGGACGGCGAGCGCCACGGCCTCACCCGCTTCTGGGACGCGCAGGGCCAGCTCCTCTGGGAGGCCGAGTTCGCGGACGGCCTGCGCCACGGGCGCTACGAGTCGCGGGCGGAGGGCGCCTACGCGGACTTCCGCGTCCACTTCGAGGTGGGCCGGGCGGAGGGCGACCTCGCGTGTGACACGTGGTCCCTGCTGGACGCCCAGCGCGCGGTGCTGCTCACGCGCGACCTGGGCCGGGCGATGGATGAGCGGACGCTGGCGCGCTCGCCGGTGTTCTCCAACCTCGCCCGGAGCGCGGAGGGCTGGCGCGAGCTGGCGAAGGAGGCCCGCGCGGACCGGCGCTACCGCGAGGCCCTGCTGGCCACGGCGCGCGCGTGCGCCACGTCCCTGGACGTCCAGCCGCTGAAGGAGGGCCTGGAGGAGCTGACGCTGCCTCGGACGCAGGACTCCGCGCGCGCGGTCGCGGACGAGGTGGTGGAGGAGGCAGGCCAGGCGTGGGCGCCCATGGCGGACGCGCTCATGCGCGGCGGAGAGGCCGCCACGCTGCTGCGGGCCTACGCGGTGCTGCTGGACCAGACGGATCGGCCTCGCGCGGCGCTGGACTTCCTGCACGCGGCGATGCTGCTCGCGCCGGAGCGCGAGGCGTACCTGTTCACCCGCGGCCTCATCCTGTTGAACCTGGGCGTGGCGGAGCAGGTGCGGAAGGACGCGGAGGGGCTCGCGGAGGTGGAGCCGGACACCTCCACGTTCCTCGCCACGTACGCGCGGGCGCTGTTCCCCCGGTTCGACTTCTGGGCGGGCCAGGAGCCGCCGCGCTGCACCTATGACGGCCTCCCGGAGAAGCCCGCGCAGCCCCTGGAGGCCATCCAGCAGGTGGTGCGCAAGTACGCCACGCGGCTCCAGGCGATCCGCGGCGCGCTCCTTCAGCGGTTCAAGCCCGGCGCCTCGGTGTCCTGGCTGCCGCCGGACCTGTCGGGCCTCCTGGGCGAGGGGCCGGTGGAGCTGAAGCAGCACGAACTGGAGTCGGACGAGGACGAGCAGGTGGAGGTCGACGAGACGGTCGACCTGGAGCTGGGGCTCGCGGACCTGACGCTGATGTTGCGCGGGGACTGGAGCGCGCTGTCGTGGCTGCTGTGGTCGTGCGGGGAGACGACGTTCCGCATGCCCGCGCGCGTCGCGCCGCCCGCGGACTACGGGCAGGCGGTGGGACAGGCCTCGCAGCGGCTGTGGCAGAGCCGGGACCGCAAGTTCCGGGGAGACGCCAGCGCGACGAAGCCCGGCCAGGGCTTCCTGTTCGAGGGCGTCGCGCTGGGCGACCTGCACCCGAACCTGGTGTCCATCGCGGAGCGGCAGTACGCGGAGACGCAGGCGATGTTCTATTGGCTCAATGACCCGGATCACGTCTCTCCGTGGCAGAGCAATCTGAGGGGCAGCTAGTCATGAATCGGATTCGTGAAACCATCGAGGTCGCGGAGCCCCTGTGGCGGGCGCTGGAGCAGATGAGCCACGACCTGGGCGTGGACCGGGACGCCCTGGTGGCGCAGGCCCTGTTCATGCTCGCGCGGCAGAACGGATATGTGGCGCCGACGCCCGTGGCGCTCGGTGTGACGGGCGCGGGCGAGCCCGTGCGGACACCAGCGCCCCGGCCTCCGGAGCCCAGCGCCCGTCCGGCCGTGCCCCCCACCCCGGTCGCACCCGTGAAGGGGGGCGCGCCGGCCGTGGCCGCGTCCGAGCCCGTGAAGGCCCGAGCCCGCGTGGACGAGGCCGCCCAGGCGCGAGCCCGCATGCAGGAGGTCCTCACCTCGGTGGATGCGGTCGTGCAGCCCCGCGACGTGCCGGTCGCGTCCGATGACGAGGAGGAGTCGGACGAGGAGGACTCCGACGACGACGCGTCTTCCGATGAGGGTGAGGAGGCCGGTGATGCGTCCTCCGATGAGGGCGAGGAGGCCGGCGACGAAGCGTCGGATGAGGACGAAGCGGCGGCCGCGTCTTCGGACGACGAGGCGGCTGACGACGAAGCGTCGGATGAGGACGAGGCGGCTGACGCGTCTTCGGACGACGAGGCGGCTGACGACGAGGCGGCTGACGCGTCTTCGGACGACGAGGCGGCTGACGGCGACTCCGACGAAGAAGAGGCGGACGAAGGTGCCTCCAGCGCGGCGGACGACGCATCCGCCGACGTCGGGACGGGTGAGGACGAAGCGTCGGGTGAGGGCTCGAACCGCGAAGAAGCGGCCGCCTCCGCGGATCCGGGTTCGGAGGACGTGGACGACGCGGACGCTGCCGACATCGCGGCGGCGATCGGCTCCGAGGAGCTCCCCGGCTCCGAAGAAGACGACGACTCGGAGCCCGAAGAGCCCAAGACGGGTGAGGAGGCGGCGGGCGCCGGCGAAGACGCTGCGCGCGCCGCGGCGTCCGAAGCGGGCGACGAGAAGGCCGCCGCGTCCGCCAGCGACGAGGCGCAGGACGCGGGCTCCGAGGAGCAGGAGTCGCGCTCCGACGACGCAGCCGAGGAGCAGGACCTGCCCTTCGTGGCGCCTCCGGCCTCGAAGGCCTCCGCCGTCCGCAGGCGGGGCCGAGTGCTCCGGTCCACCGCTCCCGAGGACACGCCCGCGGAGTCCAACAAGGGCCGCAAGGCCGCGCCCGCCCCCAAGCCCCCCGCGCGCATGGACCTCTTCGTGCGCCTGAGCCCGGACGGCCCCTCCACGCGGGTGGACGTGGAGCGCTTCACCCTGGGGCGCGGCCCGCAGTGCAGCCTCGTCGTGAAGTCCGGCAGGGTCTCCCGCGAGCACGCCATCGTCGTGCGCGAGGGCAACGACTACTTCATCGAGGACCTGAACTCGTCCAACGGGACCTGGATCAACCACAAGCGCATCAAGCGTCAGCGGATCGCGGACGGGGACACCTTCAACCTGGGGACCGAGGCCGTGTACTTCTCCCTCCAGCCCTCGGAAGACTGAGGCGCTCAGGGCTCCCGCGGCGGATTGAGGATGCCCAGGGCGGAGATGACTCCGCCCAGCACCAGCAGCGCGGCGGTGACGACCATCACCCGGTGGAAGCCCGCGACGTCCAGTCGCGGCCCCACGATGAGCCCGGTGAACGCGATGGCGACGAGCCCCGCGACCCGGGCGATGGCGTTGTTGATGGCCGAGCCGATGCCCGCCTGCTCCTTGTGGACGGAGCCGAGCACCGCCGCCGTCAACGGCGCCACCGTCGTCGTCAGCCCCAGCCCGAACACCAGCACGCCCGGCAGCATCTGCGTCCAGAAGTCCACCGGCGTCCGCGCGCGCAGCATGAGCAGGAACCCGGCGCCCGCGACACACGGCCCCACCGTCATGAACAGGCGCGGACCGAGCCGGCCCGCGAGCCCGCCGAACACCGACGACAGCAGCAACATGAGGATCGTCGTCGGCATCAGCGACAGCCCCGCCGTCGTCGCGCGAAAGCCTCCCACCTGCTGGAGGAACAGCGTGATGACGAACTCGCTCAGCGCCAGCGCCCCATAGATGAACGCCGTGGCCAGGTTGCCCACCCAGAAGTTCCGCGCCCGGAAGAGCCCCAGGGGCATCATCGGGTGCGACGAGCGCCGCTCCTGCCAGAGGAACGCGAGGAACGCCGGCACGCCCACGCCCAGCGACGCCAGCACCGAGGGATGCGTCCAGCCCACGCTCCCCTGCTCAATCAGCGCGTAGACCGTCCCGCCCAATCCCAGGCACGCCAGCGCGGCGCCTGGGATGTCGATGCGCCCCCCCTCCGGACGGGCGGGCTCCTCCATGCGCGCGAGCAGCGTCAGCGTCAACGCGATGGGCAGCACGTTGATGGCGAAGATCCAGCGCCACCCCACCGTGTCCACCAGCAGGCCACCGACCAGCGGCCCCGCGATGAACGCGCCGCCCGTCCAGCCGGTCCAGGCGCCAATGGCCTTCGCCTGCTCGGGGCCGGAGAAGAAGGACAGGATGAGCGCCAGCGAGCCCGGCACCAGGAGCGCGCCCGTCGCCCCTTGCAGCGCGCGGGCGAGGATGAGCACCGCGCCCGTCGGCGCCACCGCGCACAGGAGCGACGTGGCCCCGAAGCCCAGCAGGCCCAGCCGCAGGATGCGCTTGCGCCCGAACGCATCCGACAGCGAGCCCGCGGCCAGCATCAGCGAGCCCAGCGTGATGAGGTAGGCGTCCACCACCCACTGCTGGAGCGCGAGCCCTCCGCCCAGGTCCCGCACCATCGCCGGCAACGCGACGTTGATGATCGCCCCGTCGAGGAACGTGACGAGCGAGGCGAGCACGGCGATTCCCAGGACCAGCCGCTGTGGAGGAGTCACGATGCCGCGACTTTCCCGGAGGCCCTCGCGCCGCGCACCCGGCGGGCCCCACGGGACGTCAGGCAGCGGACGGCACCGGGGACGAGGCGCCCCACCGGCGCGTCCACCGCGTCCAGTTGGACACCGACGAGCGCAATCGAGCGCCACGGCGGCATCCACGTCCCACGCCCGGCGCGCTTCCTGGAAATCCACGCGGACGCCGACGAGCGCCCAAAGCCCGCGAACACCTCGCGGGCCTCCCCTGGGTGGACGCGTTGACAGGAGCCACCGTCTCCGACATGAGGAAAGGTCGCTCCAGCAAGCACCGGGGCGCGCGGCCAGACGTCTTCGCTGGCCGTGAAGCCAGACTGGAGCGCCCCATGGATTCACCCGCCGAGCTGCCCTCCCTCATCGCCCAGGCGTCGCACTGGCCCGTGGTGCCCGTGCTGACCCGGGTGGGGCTGGCCATCGCCATTGGCCTCTTCATCGGCCTGGAGCGCGAGCACAGCCGCAAGACGGGCGTGCGCACCTTCGCGCTCACGGCGCTGATGGGCTGCCTGGGCGGGCTCACCGGCCAGGCCTTCGCGCTGGTGGCGGCGGGCTTCGTCACGCTGCTGGTGCTGCTGATGAACGGCCGGGAGCTCCTGCTCCACCGGCGCCTGGCGCTCACCACCTCCACCGCGCTGATGGTGGTGGCCTTCTGCGGCATCCTGTGCGGCATGGGCCACACGTTCACGCCCATCGTCGTGGGCGTGCTGACGGCGGCGCTGCTCGCCTGGAAGCAGTCCATCGCGGGCTTCGTGGGCGGCCTGTCCGACAAGGAGCTGCGCTCCGCCATCCTGCTCGCGGTGCTGACGTTCGTCGTCTTCCCCATCCTGCCCGCGCAACCGGTGGACCCGTGGGGCCTCATCGAGCCCCAGTCCAACTGGGCCAGCGTCATCATCATCGCGGCGGTGGGCTTCGTGAACTACATGCTCCTGAAGACGCTGGGGCCCAAGGGCATGGAGGTCACCGCGTTCTTCGGCGGGCTGGTGAACAGCCGCAAGGTCATCGTGGAGCTGGCCACGCGCCTGAAGGAGGTGGGCGCGCCGCTCCTGCCCTCGGCCTACCGGGGCATCCTCCTGGCCACCGGCGCGATGCTGCTGCGAAACGGCCTCATCGTCCTCATCTTCGCCTCGCAGGCCGCCGTGCACTGCGCCATCCCGTTCACCCTGATGCTGCTGGTGAGCGCGGTGCTGTGGCGCCGCTCCCCCGCGCACGCGCCCACGGAGGGCACCCCCCAGCTGGCACTGGAGTCGCCCTTCCGCCTGATGGCGGCCCTCAAGTTCGGCGGCGTGTTCCTGGCGCTCAACGTCGCGGGCGCGCTGGCGCAGCGCAACTTCGGGTCCGCGAGCTTCTACTTCGTCAGCATCCTGGGGGGCCTCCTGTCGAGCGCGTCCTCCATCGCCTCCGCCGCCACGCTCATCAGCCACCACGAGATCTCCGCGGTCACGGGCGTCAACGGCGTCATCCTCTCCAGCCTCACCAGCATCGTGGTGAACATCCCGCTCATCCGGAGCATGGCGCAGGAGGCGTCCTTCCGGCGCCGCGTGTCCACCGCGCTGCTGGCCGTGGCGGTGGTGGGGCTGGTGGGCGTGGGGCTCAACCTGATGGTCTTCGAGACCCTCCTCCACTCCGCCTGAACCCGGGCGTCGCGGCGGGCACCGCCGCCCCTTCCCGGGGCCGCGCGGGCGCCCGCGGCGGCGGGGGCTGGGTGCGCGCCTGCCAGTGGCGGTAGGCTGCCGGGCATGCCGCTCCCGCCCCTCCTCCTGCTGGCTGACAGCGCTCCGCTGTTCTGGCGCATGGAGGGGCGCCCCTTCCTGGACTACGTGCGCGTGCTCACCGGCGCGGAGCTGCGCGTGCCGCCGGTGCGGGCCGCGTACCTGGGCGCGTCCAACGGCGACGTGCCAGAGTTCTACGACATCTTCGTCGCGGCCATGGAGGGCATCGGGCTCACGCGCTGCCGGAGCATCCCGGCCGCTCCGTCCCGCGAGGACCTCGCGTGGCTGAAGGACGCCGACGTCATCCTCCTCGCGGGCGGCGACCCACGCGTGGGCTGGGACGCGTTCCAGGCGCACGGCGTGGACGCGCTCCTGCGCGAGCGGCATCAGGCCGGTTCCGTGCTGATGGGCGTGTCCGCGGGGGCCATGCACCTGGGCCTGGGCGCGTGGCGCGACGACCTGCCCGGCGAGGACGAGCCCTTCCCCGTGCTGGGGCTCGCGCCCTACCTCATCGGCGTGCACGAGCCGCCCGAGTGGCCCGGCCTCAAGCTCGCCCTCCGGAACATGGGCCTGCCCACGCGGGGGCTGGGCATCCCGCAGGGGGGCGGCGTGCTGCTGCACGAGGACGGCAGCGTGGAGCCCGTGCGGCAGCCCGTGGTGGACGTGACCGTGGACGTGGAAGGGCGGCTGCACGAATCGCTGCTGCTGCCTCCGCCCACGCCGTACCGGGGTGAGGCCCCCGAAGCGCGGGTGGACCGGCGGACGCTCCAGTAGCGCCGCCTTGGCGAGGAACGACGATGGCGACGACAGCGGGCAGGACGGTGGCGGTGTGGGCGCTGGCCGTGGGGCTGACGGCGTGCGCGGGGGCGCCGAAGCGCGCGGAGCCGGGGGCCAGCGGGGACGGCGGCTGGGTCCAGGTGTGGAGCGACGAGTTCAACGGCACGGAGGTGGACGCGAGCAACTGGCGCATCCAGACCGACGTGCACGTGAACAACGAGCAGCAGCAGTACACGGCGTCGCCGGACAACGTGTCGGTGAGCGGCG
Organism: Corallococcus sp. RDP092CA; assembly: GCF_041903675.1. NCBI lineage: Bacteria > Pseudomonadati > Myxococcota > Myxococcia > Myxococcales > Myxococcaceae > Corallococcus > Corallococcus sp. RDP092CA. The sequence continues at coordinate 62,700 of NZ_JAYESI010000009.1, forward strand.
GCACGTTGAAGCTCACGGCGCGGCTGCGGACGGCCAACGGGTATCCGTTCACGTCGGGCCGGGTGGAGAGCGCGGGCAAGCGGGAGTTCACCCACGCCCGCGTCGAGGCGCGCATCAAGCTGCCCGTGGGCGTGGGGCTCTGGCCGGCGTTCTGGATGCTGGGCGGCGACCTCCACACGGCGGGGTGGCCGGCGTGTGGGGAGCTCGACATCATGGAGAACGTCGGCTACGGCGACTGGGTGTCCGTCGCGTTGCATGGACCGGGCTACAGCGGCGACACGCCCATCAACGGCCGCTTCCATCCGCGCACGCCGGTGAGCGACTGGCACGAGTACCGGGTGGAGACGTCCCCGGAGGCCATCCACTGGTACATCGACGGGGAGCGCGTGAAGACGGCGACGCGCGAGGAGGTGGAGCGTCACGGCGCGTGGGCCTACAACAAGCCGCTCTTCATCATCTTCAACTTCGCGGTGGGCGGCGGCTACCCGGAGGGCGTCAACCGGACGCAGGAGCCGTACTTCGGCGTGCCGCAGGCCACGGTGGACCTGGTGCGCGACGCGCCGCAGACCATGGAGGTGGACTGGGTGCGCGTCTCCGAGAAGCGCTGACGCCATCCCTCTTACGGGGGATGGTCCGCGCCGTGCCTGGGTTCCTAGGGTGCTCCTCCTCCGGGAGGAACGAGCCATGGCGGTCACGGTGGTGGTGGTGTCGGGGCCCATCGGCGCGGGGAAGACGACCCTCGCGCAGGGGCTCGCGCGGCGGTTCGGCGCGCTGCATCTCCGCTCGCGGGACCTGCTGCGGAGGCAGGGCGGTGAAGGCTCACGAAGGTCGCGCCAGGACCGGAGCCTCACGCTGGACCGCGAGACGGGCGGGCGCTGGCTGGCGGACGGAGTGCTCGCAGCGCTTCAGGCCTCCGGCTCGATCGCCCTGGGCCAGCAGCCCCGCATCGTCGTGGATGCCGCGAGCAGCGGGGTGCAGCTGCATGGACTGCGCTCAAGCCCGGGGCTTCGCGTCGTTCACCTCCATCTGGAGGCAACCGAGCCAGCGCAGGCCCTCCGCGACGCGGAGCGGCGCTCGCGGTACGAGGACGCGGAGCCGGGCACCTTCACGGAGGTCGGGCTCCCTCCCACGGAGCCGCCTCCGCGCGCAGTGGACGCGAGGCAAGGCACGTTCGAGGAGTCCTGGGCGCATCCCGCGGAGCGCGCGGTTCATGAGCTGGCCGCGCTGGCGGACCTCGTGGTGGACACGGTGGGGACTCCGCCCGAGGCGGTGCTCGTGCGGGTGGCCAGTCGGCTCGGGCTGTATGGCCGACCTGACGAACGACAGGTGGACCTCGTCATCCCGGGGCCGCACGGTGATGAGCACGTGCGGCCCCTCACGGCACAGCTCGCGCCCCACTACGACGTGCTGCTTCGGGAGCCAGCCCCGAAGCCCTCACGCGCGGAGCTGGAGGACGCCTTCGCCCGGGGCCATCGCGTGCTCGTCGAGGGCGCCGGGACGACGGCGGGCGGCTGCCTCGTGGCGGCGGGCATCGCCCCGGGCCGGGTGCGGCGGACCGTCATGGTGTGCCGCACGGAGGGCCCCGCGCTCGACTGGGTGCGGCTGCGTGACGCGGCCACCCTCAACGCCCCCACGGACCTGGCCGTGGTGCTCGCGGGGGACCTGACCCGGAGCAACTGGAACGCACGGCGCTTCGACCAGCTCACCGACGCGGCCCGCCACCACCTGGAGGAGCTGGAGCGCGTCGCGGGTGCGCCCGTGTCCTTCCTCGCCCCCACCTCCCAGGCCCGCCACTTCATGGAGCGGCGGCCGTGGTGAGCCGGGTGCCCACGAATTCCTGAAACCCTTTCTGTTTCTCCGGGTTGGTGTGTCCGTACAGCACCCGTTCCCGGAGCCCGTGTGCCCCCTCTCCCTCCCTCTCCGAGCCGATGGCCGCTGCTCGGGCTGCTGCTGGGATTCGCGCTCCCCGCCGTGGCCATGCCCACCGGCCCCGGCGCCTTCTGCGCGGAATATCCCACCGCGCCCGCGTGCCAGGGCACCCAGCCCGCGTGCACCTACTGCCACGTGGCCCCGCCCCAGCGGAACGGCTACGGCGCCGCGCTGGAGCCGCACCTCGCCCCCGGCAAGCCGCGCCCCCTGTCCGAGGCGGACTTCGCCGCGGCCCTCTCCGCCGCGCTGCGCGCCACCGCCAGCGAGGACGCCGACGGCGACGGCGCCCCCAACCAGTTCGAGATCGAGCAGGGCTCGCTCCCCGGCGACGCCACCAGCGTCCCGCCCAGCGGCGTCTGCGGCGGCGGAGAGAACCCCCAGTTCAGGGTCTGCCAGTACGACCCGCGCTTCGCGTACCGCCGCATGCTCAGCGACTTCTGCGGCACGTCCCCCACCTACGCCCAGCTGGCCAGCTTCGTCGCGCTGAGCAGCGAGCAGCAGCGCCCCTTCATCGACCAGGAGCTGGACCGCTGCCTCCAGTCCGACTTCTGGCGCGGGAAGCACGGGCAGCTCTGGAAGGTCGCGCACCCGAAGATCCGCCCCGTCGGCTCCATCAAGTCCGGCGAGGACGCGGGCATCATCCCGCTGGCGGACTACTACGACGACTACGCCCTCTTCGCCTGGTCCCAGACGGATGACCACGACGCCCGCGACGTCCTCACCGCCAGCTTCTACGTGAAGCGCTCGGGCACGGGCCCCACGACGTACACCGCCACCAGCAGCCTGTCCTCGCAGTTCGTGGAGGCCTCGCGCCGCGCCGGCAACATGACGAGCGCGTGGACGCTGACCTCGTTCGTCATGTTCACCGCGCTGCCGCGCAACGCCGCGTCGCAGATGTACCGTGCGTACCTGGGCCTGGACATCGCGAAGCAGGAGGGCCTGCACAGCGTCCCCAGCGAGCCGCGTGACTACGACGCCAAGGGCGTCCAGGCGGCCCAGTGCGCCGCGTGCCACGCGACGTTGGATCCGCTGTCGTACCCGTACCGCAACTACAACGGCCTGGGCGGACTGCCCAACCGCTACATCCCCAACCGGCTGGAGCTGCTGTTCCCCAACGAAGTGGCCACGCTGAAGGACACGCCCGAGCAGGGCGTCATCCTGGGCCAGCCGGTGAACACCCTCATGGAGTGGGCGCAGGTCGCCGCCAACAGCGACGCCTTCGCCATCTCCACCGTCACGGACTACTGGAAGCTGCTCGTCGGCCACGCGCCGCTGCCGGAGGAGAACGCGGAGTTCATCCGCACCTGGCAGGCCTTCCGCACGACGCACGCGTACCGCGTGCAGAAGATGCTTCACGACCTCATCCGCACGGAGGCCTACGGTGCGCCCTGAACGCCTGCTGCTGACCTGTCTGCTGCTCACGGGCTGCTCCGAGAAGCTCCCCGTCGCCGTCGACCTGGGACCGGGCGCGGACGCCGGCGTGACGCCCGCGTGGGACGGCGGCGTCGCGAAGTCCCAGAAGGGCAACCTGCGCTTCAAGGGCCCCGAGCGCCTGTCGCTCGACCTGGCCCAGGCGCTGGAGTTGCCCGCGGCCTCCGTGTGCAACGAGCTGGGCCAGTACCCCTGCCAGAGCGTGCACGGCGTGGCGCTGGGCGGCGTGGACCCCTACCAGCACAGCGTCTACGAGACCGCCTCCACGACGGGCGCCACCACCCCCATCGCCGTCGAGCGCACCGTGCTCTCCGCCTGCAACGCGCGCATCGCGCTGGACGTGAACGCGCCCGCCACCGCAGTGGTGTTCAAGGACGTGGCCCTCAGCTCGGACGGCAGGCTGGTGGACGCCGCGAGCCCCGCCGTCGCCGCGGCGGTGACCTCCCTGGTGCGCCGCGCGTGGCTGCGCGACCCGACCGTGGACGAGCGCGACACGCTGGTGCGCCTCGCCGCCGAAGTGCAGGCCACGGGCGCCACCACGCCGGGCGTCGCCTGGATGCAGGCCGCGTGTCTCGCCGTCTTCTCTTCCGCCGAAGCCGTCTTCTACTGAGGAACCCCACCCATGACCCTCAAGACCACGGGCCGGCTGTCGCGCCGGGAGCTGCTGCGGGCGCTGTCGCTCTGCGCCGCGGGCACCACGCTGGCCCCCCTCCTCTCCGGCTGCCGCGACTCCCTCCAGACGCCCGCGTCCCGGGAGAAGCTGGGCCAGGAGCGCGACCCGCTCGACGGCAAGCCGAAGTTCCTCATCGTCATTGGCGCGGCGGGGGGCGCGTCCATCGTGGACAGCTTCCTCGCGGTGCGCCAGTCCGAGTCCGCCAACGCCGCCGCGCTCAACACCTTCCCGGACGCGCAGGTGCAGTCCGTGGCGGACAGCCCCTTCCGCGCGGTGAAGTACAGCAACACGCGCCTGGGCAGCATCAACATCCCGGTCAACACCGACCAACTGGCGTTCGTGAAGAAGCACGCCAGCGAGATGCTGGTGGCCACCTCCGTGGGCACGTCCGTGAACCACGGCATCGCGCAGAAGCGCTCGCTCACGGGCAACGGCGCGTGGCGGGGGCGCACGCTCCAGGAGGCCGTCGCGCTCCAGTGGGGGAGCGGCATGCCCCTGCCCAACGTCAACATGGGCACCGGCGGCTACGCCGAGCGCGGCACCGACGACAGCCTGCCCCTGTCCTGCTTCGGCGAGCCCGTGGTCAACCCGTCCCTGTGGCCCCTGGGCCTGGACGGCGCGCGAGGCATCGCCGGGGCGCCCTCGAAGGACGTCATCGCGCTGGCGCGGAGCACGCGCGACGCCCTGGATTCGAAGTCCATCTTCGGACGCACGTTCCAGGACAGCGCCGCGCTGAAGCGCTGGAGCGAGCAGCGCGGCGTGCAGCAGCCGAAGCTGGAGGCGATGGACCTCATCACGAAGCTCAACATCCTCCCGGACCTGCCCTCCATTCCCCTGTCGAAGTACGGGCTGGAGAGCTCACCGGACGGAGCGCGGCTGCGCGAGGTGTTCCCCGGCTTCTTCACCGACCCGGTGCAGGGGCAGGCGGCGCTCGCGTTCCTGTTGCTCAAGTACCGGGTGTCCGTGTCGGTGACGCTGGGGCCGGACTTCAACGTCGCGGTGGGCGGGCCCAATGGCATCGCCAATCCGCCGCTCGCGTTCGACATCAGCCACAACGACCACCGGGGAGGTCAGGCCTTCATGTGGGCGCGCATCCTGTCCACGGTGGACTCGCTGATCACGCTGCTCAAGGCGGAGCCGTTCGACGCGACCTCCGGCGAGTCGATGTGGGACCGCACGCTCATCTACGTAGCCACGGAGTTCGGCCGCACGCGCCCGCGGCCCTCCGGCGCCACGGAGTTCGGCTCGGGGCACGACCTCAACAACGGCTTCCTGCTGCTGTCTCCCATGGTGAAGGGCAACACCGTCCTGGGCGGCGTGGACCCGGACACCACCCTCACCTACGGCTTCGACGCGCGCACTGGCGAGCGCCAGCCGGGCAAGCTGACGTCCAACGAGCCGGACATCTTCTCCGGCGTCCTCACCGCCATGGGCGCGGACCTGAGCGGCAGCGGCCTCCCGGACGCCAGCGCCTTCAAGCGGGCCTGAGCTGCCCCACTCCTGCCGGACTGGTTTTCACAGCCCGGGGCCCGGGGGCGCCACCTACCTGGTCAGCGACGCGGACGGTCGACCCGGGCGCGCCCATGTCAGTCCCGTGTGGTTGGCTGACGACGCTGGAGGGCCGTGCCCTCCCACTCCGGACGTCGTCTCAGCTCCCGTAGCAGCTCAGGGTCGAACCACCGCAGTAGCTGGACCCGGAGTTGCTCCAGGAGCCCGCCGAGTTGGTGCAGATCTGATTCTGCCGGCGCTCCAACGTAGGCGTGCAGCAGCCCACCTTGATGGTGCGCGTCTGGCCGGGGATGCAGCTGGCCTGCGCGGACACCTCCTGCGTGTCCTCCTGCACCGGAGCGCCCTCCTCGGGCGCCTCCACACCGCAGCCCACGGCCCCCAGCAGACAGGCCGCCACCAACAGTCCCCGCTTCAGCGTCTTCATGTGTCGCTCCCGGTGGTGAGTCACAGCCATCCGGGACGCTATCAAGCGTTCCCGGAGCCACCAGGATTTCCAGGGTTGCCCGAACCCGGGAGTCGGGCCCACAACACCGTGGCGTTGGGCCTCGCGGGCTCCGGGGTGATGCCCAGCTTCTTGAAGTCCTTCGAGTAGCGCGACCCCTTCAGCACCACCGCGCGGCGGGCCACGCGCCGGGCCTCGTCCACCGTCTCGCGCGTCAGCGGCGAGTAGTCCGCGTGGCGGCGCAGCGCTTCGAACGCGGCGGAGGACTTGCGCTCGCGCTCGAACATCGGATCGAAGAGCACCACGTCGAACGCGCCATCCGGCAGCGCGCGCAGATACGCCGCCGCGTCCGCGTGCACCACGTCCACCGCGCAGGCAGCCGGGTGACGCTCGAGCCCCTGAAGCCCGTGCCTCACCAGCAGGTAGAGCGCCGGACTCTTCTCCAGCGCGGTGACACTCCCTCCCGGCCCCACCAACCTCGCCGCCACCTGCGCGTCCGCGCCCAGGCCCAGCGTGCAGTCCAGCACGCGCTCCCCTTCGCGCAGACCCGCGACGCGCAGGAGCTGATCCTCCGTCACGCCCGCGTCCAACTGCCTCACCCGCAGGTGCGCCAGCCCCGGGGAGAAGCGCAACGTCCCTTCCGCGTCCACCAGCGACACCGCCGCGGACTCGAAGACGATGAGCGCATCCGCCGTGTCGGTGAGCAGCTTCTTCAGGGGCAGCTTGTGGTGACGCTCCACATACGGCACGCCCACCGCCTCCGCCGCACTCCGCGCACGCTGTGCGAGCGGCGCGTCCACCCGGTCCGACGTGGTGACCACCAGCGGCTGGCGTGAGGAAGCCTGGGTTCCGGAAGGAAGGGACATGGACCGGTGCAGCCTACCCCGCGCGCAAGCCGCCCCTCCGGGACACTCCCCCTGTTCACCGCCCCTCACCCACCCGCTCCCGGGGACGCATGGCCCCAGCCGGCGGCCCTCCTTACCTCTTCGCCATTGCGCGGGGATGTCATGGAAACCGCGTTCATACGGCCTTGCCGGTTCAGGGTCGGAGACGAAGAGGGGGAAGACATGCGACACCCACGAATGGCCCATGCGAGCGTTGTGCTGTTCAGCGTGGCGGGCCTGATGACCCTGGCCCTGCCGCGCATGGTGGCCCCCCCGGCACGGCCGCTGCTGGACACCCCCAGCGCCACGCCCACGGGCAAGGGACCGCGCGCCGTGGCCCTGGGGGACTTCGACGAGGACGGGCACCTGGATGTCATCACGGCCAACCACTCGGCGGGCACCGTCTCCGTGCTGCGGAACCGGGGGGACGGCACGTTCGCGCCCGGCCTGGAGCAGCCCACCGGCGCCCTGCCCGGCGCCGTCGCGGTGGGCGACTTCGACGGGGACGGCCACCTGGACGCGGTCACCAGCCACTTCGGGGGCACGGTGTCCGTGCTCCTGGGGCGCGGCGACGGGACGTTCGGGGCGCGGACCGAGCACTCCGTGGGCGCGGAGCCGTCCGCGCTGGACGTGGGCGACTTCGACGGCGACGGCCGCCTGGACGTGGTGACGGCCAACGCGCTCGAGGACTCCGTGTCGGTGCTGCTCAACCGGGGCGAGGGCCGCTTCGCCGCCCAGGCGGACGCGGCCGTGGGCACCAACCCGTTCGCGGTGGCGGTGGGCGACGTCAACCACGACGGGAAGGCGGACCTCATCACCGCGAACTACGTGGACACGGTGTCGGTGCTGCTCGGGAACGGGGACGGGACATTCCAGCCGCGCAGGGACTTCGCCACGGGCAACTCCCCCTACTCGGTCGCGGCGGTGGACGTGGACGGCGACGGGGCGCTGGACCTGGTCACCGCGAACTTCCGGGACCGGAGCGTGTCCGTGCTGCACGGCGACGGCACCGGCGCGTTCCCGGCGCGCGCGGACTTCCCCGTGCGGGACGCGCCGTCCTTCGTCGCGCCCGGCGACTTCAACGGCGATGGGACGCTGGACCTCATCACCGCGAACTCCAGCGACAACACCGTGTCCCTCCTGCCCGGCCGGGGCCACGGCGCCTTCGGCGCGCCCACGCGCCTGCCCACCGGCGACGGCCCCACGGCGGTGGCGGTGGGCATCCTCGACGGCGACCTGAAGCCGGACGTCATCACCGCCAACACCCGGGGGAATGACGTGTCCGTGCTGCGGGCCGCCGCCTCCTCGGACGTGGGGGTGACGCTCACCGCCGTCCCCAGGCAGGGCGCGTCCACGCCGCGCATCGAGTACACGCTCACCGTCACCCAGCACGGGCCGGATCCGCTGAGCCGGGCCGTCATCACCGTGGCGCTGCCTCCGGGCCTCCAGGCCAGCACCCAGGACTGCCACGTGTCCGCCGGCGCGCTCCAGTGCGAGGTGGGCCCGCTGGCCGTGGGCGACCGCGCCCTCCTGCGCTTCAGCGCGCCGCTGCCGCGCTCCAGCCTGGGCCTGTCCTACCGCATCACCGCCAGGCGCACGTTCAGCACCCCGGTGGACCTCCAGTCCGCCAACGACGTCGCCAGCCAGGACTACGCGTCCCTGGGTGGACTCGCGGCGACGTGGTGAGGGCCGTCCCGCCCCGAGCGCGGCGCGGGCCCGCCTCAGCGCGAGCGCTTCAGCTTGGACCACATGAGCCCGACGAAGGTGTCGGGGGCGGGCTCGGCGGTCATCAGCTCCTCGTCCTCGCGGCCTCGCGCCGGGGGCGGCAGGGGCTTGGGCTCCACGGGGAACGGCAGGGGCTCCGAGCTGTGCAGCCCCCGCGCGTGGCGCTCCATCACCTCCGCGAAGGAGCGCTGGGGCGCGGCGCGCGCCGCCACTGGCGCGGCGCCCTCCACGCTCTGGAGGGCCCGGATGCGAAGGATGACGTTCGCGCCTTCCGCGCGCGAAATGCCCGTCACCCGCCCGATTGGACCTCGCGGCCCGCGTGCCCGGCTCATCGGCTCCCTCCCGGTGCTCGGAGGGAACCGTAGCGCCTCCGGGCCTCCGCCGGCCACTGCCCGGTCCCCGGGGAGGCCCGCCCGTCCGGCCGGCCTCCGCGACGCCCGCTGAAACCGCCCGAGGGGGTCCCGCGTACCAGGGACAGCGCCCTTTTTCTGGAAGGCGCCCGGAGGCTTCGCGACCCATGTCGTCCGCCCGAACCGTGTCCTCTCCCACCCGGCGCCCGGTGGCCCGCCGGCTGTGGCCCGCCGTGCTGGTGCTGGCCGCCGCGCTGAGCGCGTGCACCGAGGCCCGTGGCGCTCCGCCCGGCGCGAAGCCCGAGGCCGCCGCGCCCGCCCCGGCGCGGGGCGGCCGCGCGTACGCGAAGCCGTCCGACGCGGAGCTGAAGCGCACCCTGTCCCCGCTGGCCTACCAGGTGACGCAGCACGAGGCCACCGAGCCGCCCTTCCGCAACGCCTACTGGAACCACCACGAGGAGGGGCTCTACGTGGACGTGGTCAGCGGCGAGCCGCTGTTCTCCTCGCGCGACAAGTTCGACTCCGGCACCGGCTGGCCCAGCTTCACCCGGCCCCTGGACAAGGCCCACGTGGTGGAGAAGCGCGACAGCACCCTGGGGATGGAGCGCGTGGAGGTGCGCTCGAAGGACGGCGACTCGCACCTGGGCCACGTCTTCGAGGACGGGCCCCAGCCCACGGGCCTGCGCTACTGCATCAACTCCGCGTCGCTGCGCTTCATCCCCGTGGGCGAGCTGGCCGCGAAGGGCTACGGCGCGTGGCTGCCGACGTTCGGCCGCGCGGCCCCCAGCGAGCCCCCGGGCGCGCTCGCCCCCGCCGCGGGCGCCGTCGTGCTGGCGAAGGCGCCGGGCCCCACGGAGGCCCCGCGCGAGACGGCGTACCTGGCGGGCGGGTGCTTCTGGGGCATGGAGGACATCCTCCGGAAGATCCCGGGCGTCATCGACACGGAGGTCGGCTACACGGGCGGCGCGAAGCGGGACGCCACCTACGAGGACGTGCACACCGGGGAGACGGGGCACGCGGAGGCCGTGCGCGTCGTCTTCAACCCGAAGCTGCTGACGTACGAGGCGCTGCTGGAGAAGTGGTTCTTCCGCATGCACGACCCGACGACGCTCAACCGCCAGGGCAACGACGTGGGCACGCAGTACCGCTCCGCCATCTTCTACCTGTCGGAAGCCCAGCGACAGACGGCGGAGGCGGTGAAGGCCCGCGTGGACCGGTCCGGCAAGTGGCCCCGGCCCGTCGTCACGCAGGTGGTCCCCGCCGGCCCGTGGGTGCCCGCCGAGGGCTACCACCAGGACTACCTGGTGAAGAACCCCGGCGGCTACACCTGCCACTACCTGCGCGACTGAGGAGCCCGCCGCGCCGTCACGCGGCGCGGTCGTGGACCTCGAAGGTCATGCCCGCCCGGCGCAGGCGCTCCACCAGCACCATGCCCATGGCGGACGCGGGGGTGAGGACGCCGCCCCGCTTGGGCAGGGGGTCGAAGGCGAGGCACAGCGCGGACTCCGCCAGCATGCGCGCCGTCGCCGCGTAGCCCGGGTCTCCCTTCGCCGCGACCTTGCCCTCCACCTTCACGCGCTGGCCGCTCTTGGGCGAGTGGCCCTCGCCGAGCAGCCGCACCTCGAAGAGGCCGCGCTCGCGCACGGTGGCGGACGGGCCCTGGCCCGGCGCGGGCAGCACGTGCTTCTCCAGGAGCTCGCGCGCGACGTCCACGTTGGACAGGGCCATGAAGCCGCCCAGCCCCGCGGTGGTGGCCACGGCGAGCGCCAGGCCCCTGGGCCCGGGGCCGAAGTCGGAGACCTCCGAGTAGAAGAAGTCGCGGCCCCACGGGAAGCCCAGGAGCGCGTTGGAGCGCCGCACCACGCGCGTGTTGACGGACGCCATCACGAAGGGCCCGGTCCACGTGCCCGTGTCCCGGCTCCTCCTCACCGTGGACAGGTCGCGCTCCTCCTGGGTGCCTTGGGAGGGCTCGGGGTCCAGCGCGTGGGCGCTGGTGAGCACCTTCTTGAGGGACGGCTCCGCCTTCACCGCCGCCAGGGTGTCCATCATGCTGGCGATGGTGCCGCCGCTGAAGCCTCCGCGCATGCGCAGCAGGTGGAAGCGCACCTGGTCGCAGTGGCCGCCGTGCTTCTCGCGCATGTAGTCCTGGACCATCAGCGTGCCCAGGTCCGAGGGGATGGAGTCGAAGCCGCAGGTGTGCACGATGCGGGCGCCCGTCTCGCGCGCCCGCGCGTCGTGGGCGTCGATGGTCCGGCGCATGAACTGCACCTCGCCTGTCAGGTCGCAGTAGTCCGTGCCGGCGCGGACGCACGCGGCGACCAGCTCGTGGCCGTAGCGGGCGTAGGGGCCCACGGTGGAGATGATGACGCGCGTGCGCGCGACCATCGCGTCCAGCGAGGCCGGGTCCTTCGCGTCCGCGAGCACCACCGGCAGGGCCGCCAGGTCCGGCCGCGCCTTCACCAGCTCCGAGCGGACCTGGTCGAGCTTCGCCTTGTCGCGCCCGGCGAGGGCCCACCTGGCGCGGTGGGTGTCCTGCGTGCGCGCGAGGTACTCCGCCACCAGGCGGCCGGTGAAGCCCGTGGCGCCCCACAGGAGGATGTCGAACTCGGCCTTCTTGTCATGTGCCATGGGGCGGCGCGTAGCCGGAGCCTCCATGTGCGCGCAAGCGGGATTCCACCCGCCGTGGACGCGGTGTTCAGCCCCGGCCGACGCCGAAGTAGGTGAAGCCCGCGCCGCGCGTGTCCATGAACAGGAGGGGGCTCTCCGTGCGCACGAAGGGCGCGTAGAGCTCGCCCATGATGCGGCGGGCCCGCGCGGAGTCCACGCCGATGACGACGCGGTCCGGCTTGAGGAAGTCCTCCAGCGCGGCGCCCTCCTTGAGGAACTCCGGGTTGGAGACGACGTCGAAGGCGTGCGCGGTGTTCCGCGCGAGGACCGCCCGGACCTGGTCCGCCGTCCCCACCGGCACGGTGCTCTTGTCCGCCACCACCGTGTAGTGCCGCAGCGCCCGGCCCACCGCCTCCGCCGCCACGAGCACGTGCTGGAGGTCGGCGCTCCCGGACTCGCCCATGGGCGTGCCCACCGCGATGAACACCACCGCCGCGGCCCCCACCGCCGCCGGCAGGTCCGTGGTGAAGCGCAGCCGGCCGGCCTCGCGGTTGCGGCGCACCAGCTCCTCCAGGCCCGGCTCGTAGATGGGCAGCCGCCCGCGGCGCAGCGCCGCCACCTTCGCCTGCTCCACGTCCACGCAGGTGACGTCGTGACCGGCCTCGGAGAAGCACGTGCCCGCGACCAGCCCCACGTAGCCCGTCCCGATGACGGCGCTTCTCATGGCTCCCGCTCCTCCTCGTCCGCGCTCAGGGCGCCCGGCCGGACGCGGCCTCGCGCGCGTAGTGCTCCAGGGTCCGCGCGCGGTGCGCCGCCGTGTGCTCGGCGAGCACCCGCGCCCGGGCCCGCTGTCCCACCGCCTCGCGCTCCGCCTCCGGCAGCTCGCGCAGGTAGCGCAGCGTCTCCGCCGCGTCGTGCGACACCAGCAGCTCGACGCCCGGCGTGAAGAAGGTGTCCAGCCCCTCCCACGCGTCGCTGATGACGGGCACGCCGCACGCGGCCGCCTCGAACAGCCGCACGCTCGGCGAGTGCCCGGCGCGCACCATGTCCGCGCGGGTGACGTTCAGCGTGAAGCGCTGGGCGGTGTAGAAGGCCGCGTGCTCCGGCGGCGCCAGGTGCTGCACGCGCTCCACGTTGCGCGGCCAGGCGAGGTCCCCGGGGTACTGGGGCCCGGCCACCACGAAGCGACCCTCGGGCCAGCGCCGGGCCGCGTCCAGCATCAGCCGCTCCAGCACCGGCTGCCGGTCGTGGCTGTACGTGCCCAGGTAGCCCAGGTCCCAGCGGGCCGTCCCCGCGCGCGGGCCATACAGCTCCGGGTCGCAGCCGCAGTAGAGCGGCCGGGCCGCGGGCGAGCCCAGCTCCCGCACCAGCGCCCGGTAGGTGGTGGCGTGGCCGTTGCCCCAGCTGGAGGTGATGGACAGCCCCAGGATGACGATGTGCATGTGCTGGGGCTCCATCACGCCGGCCCTCCGCGTGACGGGGCGCGGTACCCCAGCGCCGCCTCCACCTCCACCGCGCGGTGCGCGTACGTGTGCTCGGCCAGCACGCGCCGGAGCGCGGCCTGCCCGATGCGCCTCGCGTCCTCCAGGGTGAGGCGTCGCAGGTGCTCGGCGACCTCTTCGCCGGAGCGGGCCACCAGCACCTCGCGGCCGGGCTCCAGGAACCGCGCGACGCCCTCGAAGGCGTCGGTGATGAGGCAGGCGCCGGCGCCCGCGGCCTCGAACACGCGCGTGGCCGGGGAGAAGCCGAAGCGGGCCATGCTGTCGCGGTGGATGTTGAGCACCGCGCGCGCCGAGCAGTTCACCGCGTTGTGGTCCTGCGTGTAGACGTGGCCCAGGCGCACGATGTTGGCGGGCAGGACGCGGCTCTCCCAGCCGCTGCCCCCCAGGAGCATGCGCGAGCGGGGCAGCGCCTCCGCGGCCTTGAAGAAGAACGCCTCCACGCGCGCCTCGCGGTCCGGCAGCCGGTTGCCCAGGAAGGACAGGTCGCAGGCGAAGCGCCAGTCGGGGGGCACGGGGTGGTGCGTGTCCGGATCCAGCGCGTTGTAGATGGGCACGCAGTGCCTCGCGCCCAGCTCGCGGTACGCGCTCACCACCGGCGCGCCGCCGCCGTAGGTGAGGATGTGGTCATAGCGCGGGATGAGCGCGCGGAAGCGGTGGTGGGCGTCCTTCGCCACGACCTCCAGCGTGGCGGGCGCGTCCACGTCCCAGAACACCACCTGCGTGCCGGTGCGGCGCAGCTCCGGCACGCGCGACTCCAGGTACGCGTCGAAGACGCCCACGCCGCTGGCCTTCACCACCACGTCCGCGCCGAAGGCGTCGTCCAGGCACTCATCCAGCGAGCCCATGTTGTTGGCGTAGACGACGACGCGGGCCCAGTCCGGGTCCTGGATGTCGCGGTGCTCCTGCCGGCCGTAGGCGTCCGGTTCGTAGAAGGTGACCTGGTGGCCGCGCGCGTGCAGGGCGCGGATGAGGCCCCGGTAGTAGGTGGCCGCGCCGTTCCAGTAGGCGGACACCAGGCTGGAACCGAAGAAGGCGATGCGGAGGCCGTGGCTCATACGAAGACCCTTTCGGAGGACTGCGGACGGAGGACGTCGCCGGACATGCCCAGCGACTGACAGATGCCCAGGAGCTCCTCCACGCGGTGGGCGCACGTGTGCCGCGACAGGACCGTGCGCAGGCCGGCCATCGCGAACGCGTGCCGCATCTCCGCGTCCGCGACGAGCGCGGACAGGTGGCGCCGCATCTGGGCTCCGTCGCGGGCGACGAGGTAGTCCTGGCCCGCGGTGAAGAGCCCCTCCGCGTCCTCCCAGGGGGCGGACACCAGGGGGATGCCGCACGCCAGCGCCTCGAAGGGGCGGATGGTGGGGATGCCAGGCAGCAGGGTGGCGTAGGGCCGCCGGGGGATGTGCACGGTGACGCGCGCCTGGGAGAAGGCCATGGGCACGCGGTGGTTGGGGAGCCAGCCGGCGTATTCGATGCCGGCATCGAAGAGGGCGCGCAGGGCGGGGGCCGGGTAGCGCACGCCGTGCACGCGCGCGGTCAGCCCCAGCGCGTGGACCGGCTCCAGGAGGAACGCCTCCAGCTCCTTCGTGCGCTCGTCGTCCCCCCAGTTGCCGATCCACACCAGGTCGCGCACCTCGCGGTTGCGCGGGTGCGGATGGAACACGCGCACGTCGGCGGCCTCGTGCCAGGTCCAGGCCCGCTGCGCCTGGCCCCGCTCCAGGTAGAGGTCCCGGAGCACGTCTCCGAAGGCGAGCACGCCGTCGTACCGGGACAGGTCAGAGGCGGCCATCGCCTCGGGCGAGCTCATGCGCCGGTGGTGCGTGTCGTGGAAGAGGAGGCGGAAGCGGCCGCCGTCGCGGCGGTGCCTTCCGATGCGGCGCACCAGGTCCGGCGGCGTCCACTCGTGGACCAGGACCAGGTCCGCGCCGTCGAGCACGGCCTCCAGGTCCAGCGCGTCGGGTGCGTACCGCTCTGGACGCACGTGCGGGTACATGGCGCGCAGCTCGCCGAGCGCGGCCAGGCCGAGGGGCTCCTCCAGGAGGTTCTGGAGGCTCCACGCGTCCGAAGGCTCGAGCACGCGCACGGCGTGACCGCGCACGGCCAGCTCCGTCACCACTCCGCGCAGGAAGTGAGCGTTGCCGTGGTTCCAGTCCGACAGCAGGGAGTGGCAGAAGAGGATGACGCGCATGGGTGGACAGGCTCCTCGGTTCGTCAGGACACGCGGCGCCCGGGCTGGACGAGGCCCGCGTAGAGCTCCAGGTAGGCCTCCGCCATCCGGCGGGGCGTGAAGGTGAGCGCGCGCGCCGCCTCGCCCGCCAGCCGCACCAGCCGCGAATAGATGCGCCAGTCCTTATCGAGCTCGAAGTCCCAGTGGGACTTGTTGTTCGGCTCATTCCAGAGCTTCACCGCTTCAATCATCGCGCGCCCCCTGTCATCCAGGGTGTGCAGCACCCGTGGCCTTTCAAGGCAACCACCCCCCAGGGGCATCCCCGCGCCCCATGGCCACCCCTCCCCACCGGGCCCCTTGCCACGAAGTACGAAAGGCTTCGTTGACACCTACGAAATCGTTCGTATATCTCTGCGTAGAGAGCCGTGAGGAGAGAGGGAGCCATGAGCCGAGGAAAGCCGCCGCGACCCACGGATGCCGAGCTGGCCATCCTGCGGGTGCTGTGGGACCAGGGGGCACGCACCGTGCGCGAGGTCCACGAGACGCTCCAGGACGGGAGTGGTTACACCACCGTCCTGAAGACGATGCAGATCATGACGGAGAAGGGGCTGGTGACGCGCGACGAGTCCCAGCGCGCGCACGTCTACAGCGCCCGGCTCCCTCGGGAGAGCACCCAGCAGCAGCTGGTCACCGACCTGATGGACCGCGTGTTCGGCGGCTCCCCTGCGCGGCTCGCCCTGCAGGCCCTGTCCACGAAGAAGACGTCCCCCGAGGAGCTGGCGGAGCTGCGCCAGTTGCTGGATTCGCTCGAGAAGGAGCCGGAGCCATGAACGGTCTCATCCTGGAAGCGGTGGGTTGGGCGCTCGTGCACCTGGTGTGGCAGGGCGCGCTCGTGGCGGCGGCGCTGGCGCTGGCGCTCCGATGGGTAGGCCGGCGCTCGGCGAACCTGCGCTACGCGCTGGCGTGCGGCGCGCTGGGCATCATGCTGGTGCTACCAGTGGCCACCGCGTGGCGGCATGCCTCGCGCGCGGTGGAGCCCCGCCCGGTGCGCTCGACGGCCCTCGCGCGGGCACCGGCGTCCGCGCAGCGACCGGCGTCCGTTCCCCTCGTGACGCTGCCCACCACACTCCCTGTATCCGTGAAAGAGCCAGCGGCGCTGCCCCGGCTGGACGAACTGTTCCAGCAGGTGGGCGAGCGCCTGCCCTGGCTGGTGCTGGCATGGGGCCTGGGCGTGGCGGCGTCGTCAGTGCGCCTGCTCAAGGGCTGGGTGGGCCTGCGGCGCCAGGTGCACGAGGCGGTGCACGCATCGTGGGAATGGCAGCAGCGAGTGGCGGTGCTGGCGCGGCGGCTGAACCTCACGCGTCCAGTGCGCCTGCTGGTGTCGTCGAAGCTGGACGTGCCGTCCACGCTGGGCTGGCTGCGGCCGGTGGTCCTGGTCCCCACCGCCACGCTCACCGGGCTGACCGTGCGGGAGCTGGAGCTGGTGCTGGCCCATGAGCTGGCCCACATCCGCCGTCACGACTTCGCGGTGAACGTGGTGCAGACGCTGGTGGAGACGCTCCTCTTCTACCATCCGGCCGTGTGGTGGATGTCCCAGGTCATCCGCGTGGAGCGGGAGAACTGCTGTGACGACCTCGCCGTGCGACAGGGTCCCGGCGCCCTCCCCTATGCCCGAGCACTCACCTCACTGGAAGCCCTGCGGCTGCAGGGCATGGACGCCAGCGGCCCCGCGATGTCCGCGCTGGGAGGCTCGTTGAAGGACCGCGTGCGGAGGCTGGTGGTGGCGCCCCCGTCGCGGTGCTCGTCGCGCTGGGCGGCGGGGGTCTCCATCGTCACGCTGGCCAGCAGCCTGGCCCTGGCGGCGCCGCTGACGGCGCTCGCCGTGCAGCCCGCGAAGGTGACCGATACGAAGCCCACTCTGAGCGGCACGCCCACGACCCTGGCTCATCCGGGGGTCGCCGCCTCCGTGGACTCCACGCGAGCCGCTTCGATGCCCGCGCCCGCCGGCTCTGCGTCCACGTCGATTGCGCCCTTCGTGACGCACGCCGGCTCCCTGGCCGCGCCGGTCGCTTCATCGGTGTCGGCGCCGCTTGTCGGTCCTCAGCCCGCGCGGATCTCCGCATCGGCGCTGTCACCGTTTGAGGCCTCCCAGGGAGAATTGCTCGCCGTCGCTGCGGCGACCCCTCCCCCGAGGTCAACTCCCGCGCCGGACATCGCCGCCGCGCCCGCTCCGCAGCCGGTTCCCGCTCCGACCATCTCGGCGGCTCCGACCGCGGCTGCGACTCCCGCGCCGGTCGCCGCGCCCTCCGACAAGGAGAAGACCCGCGCCGCGCGGAAGGAGTCGGATGACGCCGACGAGAAGACCCGCGTGGGCGTGGATCCACTGAGCGTGGACCAGCTCGTCGCGCTGAAGGTCGCGGGGGTCACCCCGGAGGCCGTCGAACGCATCTCCGCCATGGGCTACGCCCCCACCGTGGACACGCTGGTGAGCATCCAGCACGCCGGCATCACGCCAGAGTACGTGAAGGCCATGACGGACCGCTTCGGCCGCGCCATCCCCGCCGAGCAGCTGGTGGCCATGAAGCACCTGGGCGTCACCCCCGAGTGGCTGGGGCAGATGGCGGCCCTGGGCTTCGGCAAGGAGAACCCCGACGACCTGCTCGCCGCCAAGGCGATGAACATCAACGCCACCTGGCTCAACGAGCTGAAGGCCGCCGGCTTCGGGAACCTGACGCTGGATGAAGCCGTACAACTGCGCGCGATGTCCGTCGACGCCAGCTTCCTGCGCGAGCTGGACGCCGCGGGCGTCAAGCCCGCCACCGTGGATGAGCTGGTGCGCCTGCGCGTCGGCGGCGTGGACGCGGACTACATCCGCCGCATGCAGAAGCCCCGGAAGTAACCCCCTCCACCTCCCAAGCGGTCCCACCGCGCGCTCCATCCCGAGCACGCGGGAGGGCCGCGCCTTGTCGAAGAAGGAGTCGCCGTCATGACGTCGCGCCTGTCTCCGTGGCTCACCCTGGCCGTGATGTTCCTCGCCCTCCCCGCCGAAGCGCAGCGCGCCGGCATGTGGGGCGCGTACGTGAAGGAGCAGCAACTGCAACTGTCGTTGCACCCGAAGGACCACCCCGATTCGCACCACGGCTTCTCCGCCCCGCTGTCCGACTTCCAGGGGCTGTCCACGGCGGACGGGAGCAGCGCCCCCTTCAAGCTGGTGCGAGAAGCGGGCACGTTCGACTTCGAGGGCCGCTTCAACGACGGGCAGGGCGCGGGCACCTGGCGCTTCAGCCCGGACGCCCGCTTCACGAAGAAGCTGGCGGAGCTGGGCATTCCCCAACCCACCTCGGACGAACAATTCCTCATGGCCAACGTGAACGTCGGCCCCCAGCGCGTCCAGGCGCTCGCGGCCGTGGGCCAGAGGGTGACCACCGTGGATGAGCTGGTCCAGGTGGGCCTCTTCCAGGTCACCCCGGAATACGTCCGGGCCATGGCCGCCGAGGGCTACCCGAAGCTGACCCTCCAGCAGCTGGTGGACTGCCGCATCCACGGCATCACACCGGAGCGCATCCAGGGCCTCGCCGCGCTGGGCTTCAAGGAAATGCCCCTGGATTCGCTCATGGCCATGACCCTCCATGGCGTGACACCGGACTTCATCCGCGAGATGCGCGGCCTGGGCTTCCCGGACCTGAGCGCGGACGACCTCGTCTCCATGCGCATCCACGGCGTCACGGCCGCCTTCGTGAAAGAGATGCGCGGCATGGGCTACACGAACGCCACCGTGGATGACTTCGTCTCCATGCGCATCCACGGCATCGACTCCATCTTCGTCCGCTCGATGTCGAAGCCACGCAAGTAGCCCGCGCTGTCGTGGGTTTCCCTCACGCGCGCCAGACCGCCCCGCCCAGTGGTGGGGCCGGGGCAACAAGGGGGTCGTCGAGCGCATGGACCTCCAGCGCGGCGGCCACTGGCGCTTCGTCGGGCACGCCCCCAACGGCAGCACGCACGGCTTCGAGGGCCGCCACCGCGAGGTGACACGACCCGCAGCGTCCGGGGCGCGAGGCGCTCCACGGGAGCACTCCACGCGAGGAGCGACCTCAGGCCGGAGGTGTTGAACACCTGCCGGTGTCCGGCGCGAAGTCCCGCGTCGTCCGGCGGCGTGGCCGGGCGGCACGGAGCCGCATTCCGTCATACCCCCATCCTGCCTTTCGGTGTATCCCTGGCTCCCCCACGGGCTTCCCCCCTGCCCGCCCCCCAGGAGCGCAGCCATGCACCACAGCCGACTCAGCACGTTCGTCATCGACTGCAAGGTCGAGGACATTGACGCCGCCGCCCGCTTCTGGAGCGCGGCGCTGGGACGGGCGCTGGCCCCGGCGGACCCGGACTCCCCCACCTACCGCGAGCTGGTGGCGAAGCCCGAGGAGCCGATGATCCTCATCCAGCAGGTGGAGCACGAGAGCCGCATCCACCTGGACATCGAGTCGGACGACCTGGACGCGGAGCTGGAGCGGCTGGAGTCGCTGGGCGCGAAGCGCATCGCCTACGTGAAGCGCTGGTGGGTGATGGAGTCTCCCACCGGACAGCGCTTCTGCATCGTCCGCCCGCAGCGCGGCCCCCTGGAGGGACGCGCCAACGTGTGGGACGGCGAGGGCCGCTGAAGGAGGCGCCCTACCCCGTCCCCAGCGCGGCCTGGAGCAGGTCCAGCAGCCCCGGCCACTCCTCCGCGGACAGCCACAGCCCCTCCGGCGCGTGCGCCGCGGTCATCCGCAGGGAGGAGGACTCGAAGAGGCGGGCCGCCAGCGCGCCCTCCTGGGGCAGCCGCCCCTCCAGCCGGAGCACCTGTCCGTCCCAGGCCAGCTCCGGCGGCAGCAGCCGGCGCGCCAGGGCCTGGAGCGCGCTCTTCCCCGCCCCCGAGCGCAGCGCGCCCATGAGCAGCGACGACGCGCCGGGGGAGCCCTCCAGCTCCACCCGGCCCGGCGTGGCCAGCCACAGCGTGTAGCGGCCCCGGGCCAGCTCCACGCGCTGGGGGGTCGTCTCCACGCGCAGCTTCCAGCCGCGCACGTCCAGCCGCAGGTCGTACACGGTGGCGGTGCTGTCCCAGGAGCGCAGGGTGAGCCCCTTCACGCGGCCCAGCACGCCGCGCGACAGCGCCTCCACCCGCGCGTGCGACAGGCGCACCCGCCGGCCCGCCACGTCCACCGCCACCTGGTTGGACAGCCCCTCCGGCAGGGCCCGGGCCCACGCGAGCACCCCCTCCAGCATTCCCGTCCACGGCTGCCCCGCCATCGCGCGTCACTCCCTCTGGGGCCCCACCCGCCTCCCGGCGTGGGCGCCCGGCGGCGCACAATGCGGGACGCGGGCCCCCGGTGCAAAGCACACGCGCGGTGCTACGGTGCGCCCGTGTCCCAGAGCGAATCCCTGTCGGAGCGGGTGGAGCGGTTGGAGCTGCCCTTCAACGAGTACGGTGTCGACCCGTACGGCATCTCCAAGAAGCACCTGAAGCTGGCCCTGGAGTTCTTCGCCTTCCTCTACCGGAACTACTTCCGGGTGCGCTGCACCGGCGTGCAGCACATCCCCCGGAAGGGCCGGGGCATGTTGGTGGGCAACCACTCCGGCGGCGTCGCGGTGGATGGGATGATGGTGCTCACCTCCACCCTGCTGGAGATGGACCCGCCCCGGCTCGCGCAGGGCATGGTGGAGCGCTTCATCCACAAGTTCCCCGTGGCCTCGCTGTGGGCCAGCCGCACCGGCCAGTTCACCGGCCTGCCCGAGCACGCCGTGCGCCTCCTGGAGGACGACCGGCTCCTGATGATCTTCCCGGAGGGCGCGCGCGGCACCGCGAAGCTCTACCCGGACCGCTACTCCCTGGTGGACTTCGGCACCGGGTTCATCCGGCTGGCGCTCCAGACGCGCTCGCCCATCATCCCCTTCGCCTTCCTGGGCGGCGGCGCGGCCATCCCCACCGTCATCAACGCGTACGCGCTGGGCAGGCTCCTGGGCGTGCCGTACGTCCCCCTGACGCCGTACCTGCTGCCCCTGCCCCTGCCGGTGGGGCTGGAGATCCACTACGGCGAGCCGCTCCTCTTCGAGGGCACGGGCGACGAGGAGGACCACGTCATCCAGGGCTACGTGGACCAGGTGAAGGCCCGCATCCAGCAGCTCATCGAAGACAACCGCGCCGAGCGCAACCTGCGCCGGGCCCGGAGGCTGTTGCCATGAAGGTGTTGATCGCGGGCATCTCCGGCGGCATCGCGCGCAGGCTGGCGCTCAGGCTTCGCGACAGCGGCCATGAAGTGGCCGGCATCGACATCCGGCCGTGGCGGGACGCGCCCAGGGGCATCGAGGTCCACCCGGTGGACCTCCGCAAGCGCGCCGCCGAGGACGTCTTCCGCCGCTGGAGGCCGGAGGCGGTGATCCACATGGCCACGGTGACGGCGTTCACCGTGCAGGGCCGCGAGCGGGGCCGCATCAACCTGGACGGCACCAAGGCGCTGTTCGACCACTGCGCGGCGCACGGCGTGAAGCAGGTGCTCTTCGTGGGAAGGCACACGTTCTACGGCGCGGCGCCGGACTCGCCGCTGTACCACTCCGAGGACGAGCCCCCGCGCGCGCTGGAGGCCATCCCCGAGCTGGCGGACCTGGTGGCCGCGGACCTGTACGCGGCGACGGCGCTCTGGCGCCTGCCGGACGTCACCACCGCGGTGCTGCGGCTCGTCTACACGCTGGGCACGCCGGGCACGGGCACGCTCGCGAACCTGCTGCGCGGCAGGCGCGTGCCCATGGTGCTGGGCTATGACCCGCTCTTCCACGTGCTCCAGGAGGAGGACGTGGTGACGGCGCTCGAGCTGGCGCTGGACAAGAAGGTGCGCGGCATCTTCAACGTCGCGGGGCCCGCGCCCATCCCGCTGTCGGTCATCATCAAGGGCACGGGCCGCACGCCGGTGCCGCTGCCGTCCCCGCTGCTGTCGGTGCTGATGGGGCGCGCGGGCTTCCCCCGCCTGTCCGTGGGGGCCACGGACCACCTGCGCTACCCCATCGTCGTGGACAACAAGCGCTTCCTGGAGGCCACGGGCTTCCATGCCGCCTACGACGAGGGCCGCATCCTGCGCGCCTACGCGGACGCGCTGCCGGTGGACCGGGCGGGCCATGGTGGCTGAGACCCTGGGCGCGGCGCCCGCCGCCTCGCCGGGCCTGCTGCGCCGGGTGGAGGCGGTGGTGTTCCTCACCGTGTTCCTGGACCTGGTGGGCTTCGGCATCGTCATCCCGATGCTGCCCTTCTACGTGCAGTCCATGGGGGGCTCGGCGCGCACGGTGGGCGTCCTGCTGGGCTGCTTCAGCCTCACGCAGCTGCTCGCCACGCCGCTGCTCGGGCGGTACTCGGACGGGCACGGGCGGCGGGCGGTCATCCTCCTGAGCCTCCTGGCGAACGCGGTGGCGATGGGGCTGTTCGCGCTGGCCAGCCACCACCGGCTGCTGCCGCTGCTGTTCGCGTCGCGCATCCTGGCGGGCGCGACGTCCGGCAACATCGCCGCGTGCCAGGCGGCGCTCGCGGACGTGACGACGAAGGAGACACGCGCCCGGGCCATGGGCCGCATCGGCGCGGGCATCGGCCTGGGCATGGTGCTGGGGCCCACGCTGGGCGGCCTGTTCTCCGGGCTGGGCCCGTGGGTGCCGCCGCTGCTCGCCGGCGGCCTGGCGCTGGTGGGCTTCCTGGGCGCGCTCCTGGCGATGCCAGAGACGCACCCGGTGGAGCAGCGCGTGGCGACGCAATCCCAGACGCGCTGGGCCGCGCTGAAGGACACGCCCCGGCGCAAGGCATTGGGGATGGTGCTGGGGTTGTTCTTCGCCGTGTTCCTGTCCATGACCACGCTCCAGGTGGCGTTCGCGCTGCTGGTGCAGGCGCGGCTGGGCTGGGGCTCCAAGGAGGTGGGCTACACCTTCGCGGTGGTGGGCGGGCTGGGCCTGGTCATCCAGGGCGGGCTGATTGGCCCCCTGGCGCGCGCGGTGGGCGAGCTCCGGCTGCTCATCGCCGGGGGGCTCCTCCTCGCGTGCGGCATGGCGGGGGTCGCGGCGTCCCACCAGGCGCTCCCGATGATGGCCGCCGTGGCGCTGGTGGGCGTGGGGATGGGCTTCCTCCAGCCCTTGATTTCGAGCCAGGCCTCCCAGGTCGCCCCGCCGGGGCAGCAGGGCGCGGTGCTGGGGCTGGCGCAGTCCTGCGGGGGGCTCGCCCGCACGGTGGGTCCGGTGGCGACAGGCTGGATGTATGCGTCGTGGAGCACCCAGGCCCCCTTCCTGACGGGCATGGTCTCGGCGCTCGCGGCGGCGGGCCTGGGGGTCCTTCTCCGTCGGGAAGCCGGGGACGGCGCGGGGCGGTAAAGCCTTTCAGACCCACCCGGGTCCCTTCCTCCCCGGCAACCCCCTACCTCCTTTGGGGGGCTTGTCTTCACCCGACCCGTGGGAGCAGGCTTTTGCTCACGAGGGGGCGGTGAAGCCATCACTCCCGGGGGGTAGCGCTTGCCATTGGCGGGGGAAGTCGCGCTGCTGGATGCGTTGGACCGCCAGGCCCGGCGCCGGGCGGAGGGCATCGCGACGCTGAGCGTGTTGGAGGGACCCGAGGCCCTGGGGGGGACCCTCTGGAACCGGTGGGCGGCGCGCCAGGGCCTGACGGTGGTGGAGGTGTCCGGGGAGGACCCGCGAGCGGCGGCGCTGGAGTGGGCCCAGGCGCTCGCGACGGCGCGGGACCTGGGGGCGGACGCGGAGGCGCTGGCGACGTTCAGCCTGACGGCGGCGAATCCCAGACACACGCCTGTCTTTCAGGGGAAGACCGCCCATGAGCGGCGGGTGTTGCTGGAGGCGCTGCCGCCGCCCGCGCTGCCGGAGGCCACCTGGGCGCTGTGCCGGGAGCTGGTCATCGGGCGGGAGGCGGTGGCGCCCGGGGCCCTGCCGGACGCGGTGAGCACCGCGCTCCAGCGGGACCCGGGCGCGGGGCTGCGCGCGCTGCATGCGCTGGTGCCGCCCGGGCAGGCGCCGGTGGCGCGGGTGCGCGCGGGGGCGGCGCCGTCGCTCCGGGGGCTCCAGGTGGCGGGGGCGCTGAGCAGCGCCGTGCCGGCGCTCGCGGTGGCGTGCGTGGTGTCCAGCGAGGCGCTGGGGGCGTTCCTGGCGGGCGGGGAGACGCGGCTGAAGGCGCTGGTGCGCGAGGGCATCCTGGAGGTGCCGGCGGAGCCCTCCGAGTCCGCGAGCGCGGTGGCGACGCTCCGGAGGCTGGAGCGCAAGGGCGCCGCCGAGGCGCAGCGGGTGAGCGCCGCCGAGGTGGCGCTGGCGGTGCTGACGGGCGCGGGCGAGCCGGGCGCGGACCGCGCCCGGAGCAAGGCGGAGGCCTACCTGCGCGACCGGTTGGAGGAGCACCCGGCCACCGCGGGGCTCTTCGAGCTCAACGTCCGGCTGCACCCCGAGGACAAGCGCTCCTGGGAGGTGGACCTGCTGTGCCGGCGCTTCCGCATCGCGGTGGAGATCGACGGCTACCACCACTTCCAGGATCCGGAGCGGTTCCGCCGCGACCGGCGCAAGGACCTGGACCTGCAGCGCGAGGGCTACTGGGTGTACCGGCTGCTCGCGACCGATGTGCTGTCCCGGCTGGAGCACATCCTCCACACCCTCGACACGTTGATTGCGGCCCGCGGGCGCGACCCCGGCGGGCAGGAGCCACGACATGGACACCGACACCCCTGACACCCGACTCCAGGGCCTGGCCCTGGCCTGGCTGGCGACGCGCTCGGAGAAGAAGGCCGGCACGCGCACCGAGCTGGCGAAGACGCTGCAGGGCTTCGTGGAGCACCGCTGGAGCCGGGGCGAGTGGACCGCCCGGTTCGACGCGCTGCTGGCGAAGCTGCTGGACGGCGGGCTCGTGGAGGCCCGGGGCCGCGCGGGGCTCGCGCTGACGGGGCCGGGGCGTCAAGCGGCCCTGCGGTTCCTGCGGGTGGACTCGCCCAAGGGGCTCACGTGGAAGCGCGTGAAGCAGCAGCACCTGCTCGCGAAGGGCCTGGACCTCCCGAGCACCCGGGCCTCGCTGGGCCGGCTCTCGGACGCGGACGGCGTGCGGGCGCGGGTGCTCAAGCGCGCGCACGCCGTGGACGGGCCGGAGACGCCCACGCTGGCGCAGGTGCGCGACCGGCTGTTGTGGCGGCAGCTGGGCGTGGAGACGGATGAGCGGTTCTCGCTGCGCGCCGTGCAGGCGCACCTGCTGGGCAAGCTGCTGGGCCAGGAGGTCCGCGACCCGAAGCGCGGCCTGGAGCAGTTGGCGGCTCGCGCGGTGGGCGCGTCGCGGGTGGACGCGGAGGTGGTGCGGATGGCGGCGCTCCGGGAGTGGGTGCTGGCCGGGGAGGAGCCGGCGCCCCCGCCCCGGCAAGCGCCCGCGGAGGTTCCCGTGGAGCCAGGGCCCCGGGCGCCGCACGCGGACACGGAGGCCTTCGCCAAGCAGGTGCTGGACGCGGCGAGGAGCGTCCCGCCCGCGGGCCGCTTCGGCGGCAACAAGGTCTTCATCTCGCACGTGTGGAATGCGTTGCGGCCGGAGTGGGCGGACCGCCCCGCGTTCAACGAGGCGCTGCTCGCGGCCAACCGCGCGCATCAGCTGTCCCTGGGCCGGGCGGACCTGCTGGCGGTGATGAACCCCCGGGACATCACCGAGTCCGAAGTGAGCTCGTACGGCGCCACCTTCCACTTCGTCGTCCTCTAGCCGGAACCCCTCTCAGGAGCCTCTCCATGCCCCAAGACGCCCGTCTGCAAGCGTTCCTGTCCGATGGCCCCGAGATCTTCAACAGCGTCCAGCAGGGCCAGACGCTGTGGAAGCGGGATCCGTTCGACGTGCCCTCCATCAATGCGCCGGCGCGCATGGCGTTCGAGCGGCTGCTGAAGCGCGCCATCGCGCAGCCGCCTCCGGACTCCGGGAAGATCCTCCTGCTGAAGGGAGACTCGGGCAGCGGCAAGACGCACCTGGTCCGGGCCTTCCGCAACCGCGTCCACGAGAAGGACCAGGGCTACGTCGGCTACATGCCCATGACCGTGGATGTGACGCACTACGACCGCTACATCCTGTCGGAGTTCATCGACTCGCTGGAGAAGCCGTATGACCAGGGCCGGGTCGAGGAGACCGGGCTGATGCTGCTGTCGAAGGCCGTGCTGGACCGCTGCACGAACATCTTCGCGGCCAACATCCCGGACGAGGACCTGCTGAGCGACGAGGACCTCCACGGCAACATCCGGGCGGTCGCGGATGATCTGCACGCGGATCCGGACTTCCGGCAGATCGACGTCAACCTGCTGCGCGCGCTGCTCTGCCTCCAGCGCCGCGAGGCCCGCTTCCACCACCGCATCGTGCAGTGGCTGCGCTGCGAGGAGATGTCGGCCGAGGACCGGGCCATCATCGGCAACCTGGTGCCGCGCACCTCCGAGGAGTCCCCCAGCCGGATGCTCATCCAGCTGGGCCAGCTCATGGGCATCTTCGGGCAGGCGATGGTCCTCTGCGTGGACCAGGTGGAGGACATGAAGGACTTCAGCGAGCGGCCGCAGATGGAGCCCTCGCTCCGCCGCGCGATGCACAGCCTGGTGGCGCTGGCGGGCCAGGTGCCGTCAGCCATCGTGGTGGTCTGCTGCCTGACGGACTTCTGGATCTCGATGCGCGGGCAGCTCAACCGCGCGATGATCGACCGCATCGAGCAGAACCCCGAGCCGGTGGACCTGGAGCTCAACGCCACCGCGCAGACCGCGCGGGACATCGCGACCCGCCGGCTGAAGGCGCTGTATGAACAGCAGGGCGTCCCGTTCAACCCGGCCCAGCCCACCTACCCCATCCCCGCCCAGGGCTTCGAGCTGCTGAGCGGCCAGCGCACGCGCGACGTGCTCAATGCCTGCCACCGCTACCGGGAGCGCGGCATCCAGGACGGCAAGCTGCCGGCGGAGTTCCCGCTGCCGGAGAGGAGCAGGCCCGTCACGGCGGCGCCCGTCGCCCAGCCCGCCGCGCCGGACCTGGATCAGGCCTGGACGGACTTCAAGGCCAACTTCAAGGCGCGGGTGCCGGAGGGCAACGCGGAGCTCGCCGCGCTGCTGGCCTGGAGCATCCAGGTGAGCGGGGAGGAGCTGGGCGACGCCAGCCGGTTCAAGGCGAAGCACTGTGACGATGACACCGTCGACGTCACGGCCCAGCCGGGCGACGCGAAGCTCCGCGTCGTGATCTGCAACAAGAGCCCGGGAGGGGGGCACCTGGGCCGGCAGATGGCGACCGCGCTCAGGACCGCGGCCCGGAGCCTGCCCGTGCTGGTGCGCACCACGGAGTTCCCCGGCACCCTCGGCACGCTGGTGGCGGAGCAGACCGCCGTGCTCCAGCGCAGGGGCGGACGGCGGGCGGTGGTCAGCCCCAGCGACCTGCGCGAGCTGCTCGCGTTGCAGGCGTTCCGCAAGCAGCAGGCGGAGTCCGCGTTCCTCGGCTGGAGCCGCGTGGCCCGGCCGGTGACGCGGCTCCAGGGCATCCAGGACCTGCTGGCCCTGGAGAAGCATGCCCCCGCCACGGTCACGCCGCCCTCCCCCGTGAAGGTCAAGCCCGGCGCCGGCAAGGAGTCCATCGTGTCCGATGGCGAGACCGAGTGGGAGGTGACTCCGGCAGGGCCGATCCTCCCGGTCAAGCGGGAGGGTGCCGCCGCCGCGGCCAGCAAGCCGACGAAGGACGATGGCCCCAAGGGCCAGATGCGCGTGGGCGTCTCCGAAGGCGTCTTCGCCAACACCGTCCACATCCAGGCGGACGAGCTGAAGCAGCACAGCGCCTTCCTCGGAGGTCCCGGCAGCGGCAAGACGACGCTCGCCCTGAACCTGGTCGAGCAGCTGCTCATCCAGGGCATCCCCGCCATCCTCGTGGACCGCAAGGGGGACCTCGCCGCGTATGCGCGCGAGGCGTCGTGGGAGGAGGCGCTGGACGACCCGATGCTGGCGGAGCGCCGCAGGCTGCTGCGCGAGCGCGTGGACGTCGCGCTCTACTCGCCGGGCCGCTCGGACGGCCGCCCGCTGTCGATTCCGGTGGTGCCTCGCGGCCTCGACAAGCTCCCGCCCGAGGAGCGCGACCAGATCCTCCAGCAGGCGGCGGACGCCCTCTCCACCATGCTGGAGTACAGGAGCGGCCAGAAGGACAAGGCCGCGAAGGCCCTGCTGGCCCTGGCGCTGCGGCTGCTGGTGCGGCGCCCGTCCGGCAAGGAGATCACCCTGGACCTCATCCAGCGCTTCGTCGCCGCCCAGGACATGGCGCTCGTCCAGGAGGCGCACGGGCTGGATGAGAAGGTCTTCGCCAAGCTGGCCCAGGACCTCGCGACGCTGCGGCTCAACGCGCAGACGCTGCTCTCCTCCAGCGGGGAGAAGCTCGACATGAACGAGCTGCTGGGGCTGGGCGCCGCGAAGGTGCCGGGCAAGACGCGGCTCACCATCATCAGCACCAAGTTCCTGGGCGGCCTGCACAGCTCGCTGTTCTGGGTGTCGCAGCTCCTGGTGGAGGCCAACCGCTGGGCCAGCCAGAACCCGTCCCCGAAGCTCCAGGCCGTGCTGCTCTTCGACGAGGCGGACATCTACCTGCCCGCGGTGGGCATCCCCGCCACGAAGCAGCCCATGGAGAACCTGCTCCGGCGCGCGCGCTCGGCCGGCGTCGGCGTGATGCTCGCGACGCAGAGCCCGGGCGACCTGGACTACAAGTGCCGCGACAACGTGCGCGCGTGGTTCGCGGGCCGCGTGAAGGAAGAGGTGGCGCTCAAGAAGCTCAAGCCGATGTTCGCGGAGGCCCGCGTGGATCCCGCGGTGCGGCTGCCCCCGCAGAAGACGGGCCAGTTCCACGTGCTGCGGGAAGGACAGGTGGAGCAGCTCAAGGCGGACCGGAACATCATCAAGACGGAGCAGCTGTCGGAGGAGGAGATCCTCCAGCTGGCCCACCACTCCGGCGGGCAGGGCATCCGCAACGCGGGCTGAGCGCGGCCTCGCAGGGCTCCTGAGGTCCGCATCCCAGGCGTCCCCTCCCCCGCGGCTCGCGGGCGGAGGGGCGCTCCTTCAAGACCGGAGGGCCATGCCATCCAGGTCCCACCACCCGGAGGCCGCATCCGCCTGAGGGCCGGGCGCCGGGGGCTCGGGGGTGCTCCCGCGTGGAGGACCCGGGGCCGGGCACAGGCGCGCGGTCTCTGCCCCAGGTGTTCGGCCCCGCGCGCGGGAGTGGGGCTCGCGGAGACCGCCGTGAGGTTCCAGAAGGGTGGCGAGGCGGGCAGCCCATGACAGACGAGGCAGGGCCGCAGGCTCTACACTGGCGCCATGTCTCCGCAGCCCGCCGTCTCCCTCCTGCCGTGGCTCCCTCCGGCCCTGCTCCTGGGGGTGTGGACGTTCGTCTCGTTCACCCTCTCCAGGCTCGGGGGCTGGGCGCGGCTCGCAAGGGACTACCGCCCGCGCGGGGGTGGAGGCCTTCCTCGCAGCGCCTTCATCACGGGCGCGGTCGGCGCGGTGGAGCACCGCGCTTGCCCGCGGGGGCGCTGCCTCGCGGTGCTCCTCCCCTTCCGCCTGGGCCACCCGCCGCGGTGCATCCCCTGGTCGGACGTCCACGACCGCGTCCGCGAGCGGCGCTTCTTCCTCCCATGGGACACCTTCAAGGTGGGCCCCGACGGCGTGAAGCCGCGGCTCCGGAGCAACGCCCTGACGCGGCTCGACGGCGCCCTGCCGCCCGTCCCCCAGGCCTGATCATGTTCTCGACCGTCTCCGTCGATGGCGTCGTCCAGCGCTGGGAGGATCTGCGCCTCCAGGACTTCGCCCAGGGCTTCTTCTTCGGCGCGGGCTTCTTCTCCACCTTCCGCATCGACGCCGGGCAGCCCCGGCTCCTCGCGCGGCACCTGACCCGCCTGCGAGGAAGCCTGGACGCGTTCCCCACCGCCGTGCGCCCCCCGCCCCCCGCGCTCCTCCGCGAGGACGCCGTGCGGGACGCCGTGCGCCGCTGCCTCGCGGCGGACGCGGCGCTGGGCGCCCGCTTCACCGGCGTGGGCAAGCTCGCGGTCAGCGACGGCCACGTGCTGTGCACCTTCCGTCCGCTCCCCGCCGAGCTCGAAGCCCTGCACCGGGAGGGCCGCGAGTTGGACGGCGTGGAGGCCGGGGCCTACCGGCGCGCGGAGCGCACGGTGAACCACAAGGGCCTGGCGTACTTCCGCCAGCACGCGCTCCTGCCGCGCCTGCCCGTGCTCACCAACGAGGCGGCGGAGGTCTGCGAGCTGCCCACCGCCAACCTCTTCGTGCAGCTCGACGGCGCGCTCGTCACCCCGCCGCTGTCCGCGCCGTGCCTGCCGGGCATCGCGCGAGCGGTGCTGCTGGCCATGGCCTCCGTGGACGGGCTCCCGGTGGTGGAGCGCGTGCTGCCGCTCGCGGACCTGTCCCGCGCGCAGGCCTGCTTCTACAGCAACGCGGTGGCGCTGGCCGTGGGCGTCCCGACGCTGCTGGGCCGGGCGCTGCCCGACAGCCTGAGGCTCGCGGCGCGGGCCCGCGCCGCGCTCGAGGCCCGGGCCGTTCGCGAGGGCTGAAGCGCGTGACACACTCGCGGCCATGACCCGCTCCCTCGTCATGGTCCCCCGCTGGGCTGGAAGCCCGGACACGGACTTCCAGCCGTGGCTCGCCGCGAAGGTGCGCGCGCCGCCGCCCCTCTTCGACGACGTCCGCGCGCTGGCCATGCCCACGCCGGGCGCGCCCACCATCGACGGCTGGGTGTCCACGCTCGCCGCCGCGGTGGGGGCGGTGCCCGCGCCCTCCACGGTGTTCCTGGGCCACAGCGTCGGCTGTCAGGCCGTGATGCGCTACCTGTCCGCGCTGCCACCGGGCCACGTCGTGGAAGGCGCCGTGTTCGTCGCGGGCTGGTTCGAGGTCGACAAGCCCTGGGACACGCTGCGGCCGTGGCTCGACACGCCCATGGACTTCGAGCGCATCCGCGCCGCGCTCCGCCGCTGCGTGGTGGTGCTGTCGGACGCCGACCCCTTCACGTCCGACCACCGCCGCAACACGCGCCTCTTCGAGGAGCGGCTGGGCGCGGAGGTGCGCCTCGTCCCCGGCGGGCGCCACTTCAACAACCCCCGGGAGCCCGCGGTGCTGGCCGCGCTCCAGGAGCGCTTCGGCCCACAAGGCGCTTTCGTGGAGGCGGGGAGCCGTTAACCTGGGGGGCATGTCCGCTCCCTTCGTCTCCCGCGTCCCCTTCGAGGCCGCCCACCCGAAGACCCTGGCCGTGTACTGCTCGGACGGGCGCTTCACCGAGGCCGTGGAGGACCTGGCCCACCACCTGGGCCACTCGCGCATCGACACGCTCACGATCCCCGGCGGCCCCGCGCTCCTCAACCGCTGGGCGTCGGACTACCTGGAGAGCGAGGGCTTCACGAAGGCCGCTCGCTTCCTCATCGAGGGCCACCACATCGAGGACGTGCTGCTGCTGGCGCACGCGGGGTGCGGCTACTACCACGCGAAGCATGGCGCGCTCGGCCCGGACATCGCCGTGGAGCAGCAGCTGAAGGACCTGCACTTCGGCGCGAAGGAGCTCCAGACGGCGTACCCCCACCTGCGCATCCACCTCTACTACGTGCGCCCCCACGGGAAGACGCTCGAGTTCGAGCCCATCCCCCGCGAGGGTTGAGGCGTCGAGCGACACGCGTCCGCCGACCTGATACGGGGACGCCGTGAAGAAGACGCAAGACGCAGGCCGTGCGCTCCTGGCGCTGTCCATGGGGGGCTTCGGCATCGGGACCACCGAGTTCGCCACCATGGGCATCCTCCCGCAGATCGCGAGCGGGCTCGGGGCGACGATCCCCCGGAGTGGCCACGTCATCGCCGCCTATGCGATGGGCGTCGTGGTGGGAGCGCCGCTGGTCGCCATCGTGACCGCGCGGATGTCGCGCCGGGCGCTGCTGCTCTTGTTGATGGGGGCGTTCACCGTGGGCAACACGGCCTCGGCGCTGGCGCCCACCCTCGACACGCTCGTCGTGGCGCGGTTCATCGCGGGCCTGCCGCACGGGGCCTACTTCGGCGTGGGGTCCGTCGTGGGCGCCGAGCTGTTGGGGCCCGGGCGCAAGGGCCGCGCGGTGGCGCTGCTGATGGCGGGGCTCACCGTGGCCAACATCGTCGGAGTCCCGGCGGCGACGTACCTGGGGCAGCAGTGGGGGTGGCGGAGCACGTTCCTGGTGGTGGGCACCATCGGGGTGGTGACGCTCGCGGCGTTGTGGCGGTGGGTGCCGCACGTGGCCTCGCTGGGAGGCAGCAGCATCCGCCAGGAGCTGTCCGCGCTGCGGCAGCCGCAGGTGTGGTGGACGTCGCTGGTGGGCGCGGTGGGCTTCGGAGGGCTGTTCGCGGTCTACAGCTACATCGCGCCGACGCTGACGCTCGTGTCGGGGCTGCCGGAGTCGGGGCTGCCGTGGGTGCTCGCGCTCTTCGGCGTGGGCATGACGGTGGGGGCGATGCTGGGGGGCCGGCTCACGGACCACTCGGTGACGCTCGCGATGTGGGTGGGGTTTGGCGCGACGACGGTGGTGATGGGCCTGTTCGCGCTCACGGCGCGGTCGCCCTGGGCGGCGGTCCCGCTGGTGTTCCTCATTGGAGTCGCGGCGCAGTTCCTCGCGCCCGCGGTGCAGGTGCGGCTCATGGAGGCCTCTCCGGGAGCGCCGTCGCTGGCCGCGTCGATGTCCCACTCCGCCCTGAACATCGCCAATGCCGCGGGAGCGTGGCTGGGAGGCCTGGTCATCGCGGCCGGCTGGGGCTACCTCGCGCCGGCGTGGGCCGCCGTCGCGCTCACCCTCGTCGGAGCCACCCTCTTCGCGGTCTCGAACCGCGGCGGCCGCCCCGCTCCTGCGGCGAGCGCCGAGCACGCGTAGCCACGAAAAGCGGCGCCGGCTTCGCGGTGAAGGACATGCGCAGCGGGCTTCGCCCATGCGAACCGCCACGCTCTGAGGTCCGCGTTGAAGCCGCCTCTTCGCGGTCTCGAACCGCGACGGCCGTCCCTCCCCACCGCGAGCACCAAGCACGCGTAGCCACAAGAGGCGGCGCCGACTTCGCGGCGAAGGACATGCGCAGCGGGCTTCGCCTACACGAGCCGCCTCGTCCTGAAGACCGCGTTGGAGCCACCCTCTTCGCAGTCTCGGACCGAGGTGCCCCCTGTCCTGCCACATGCCGAGCAAGCGTAGCCACAAGGCAGCTCTCAGCACGTCCGCTTCAGATATGGGTCCCGCGAGTGGGGCGGGTGAGCACGCGCAGCCACGAGGCAACGCTCAGCGCGCACACTTCAGATACGGGACCAGCGAGTGGGGCGGGAAGCACAGCCACGAGGCGGCCCTCAGCGCGTCTGCTTCAGAAACGGGTCCTGCGAGTGGAGCGGGTGAACAGGCGCAGCCACGGGGCAGAGCTCAGCGCGCCCCGTCTTCATCGCGTGCATCCTGGAGTCCGCGCCGGAGCGCATCCAGCAACGCCGGAGGGTCGCCCACGCGGAAGGCCTGGAGCCCTGCCTCGAAGTCCTCGCGAGCACCCGCGACCTCCCCACGCTGGAGCCTGAGCACACCTCGCTCGTACAGCAGTTCGGGGTCCACGGCTTCGCCCTCCTGGGCCGCGAGCGCGGCGGTCAGGTCCGCCTCCGCGGCGTCCGTCCTCCCCGAGCGGACGCGGCTCCGGGCCCGCTGCTGGAGCAGCCACGGGTTGCCCCGGTCCTCGGCCAGCGCCGCCGTCCAGTCCGCCTCCGCATCTGTCAGCCGCCCCAGCGCTTCGAGCGACTCAGCACGCTTCATGTGCAGCACCAGCGCCTTGCGGAAACCCGCGGCCTCCACCCGCGCGAACTCCTCCACCGCCTCCCCATGCCGTCCCAGCCGGGCGAGCGCGAGCGCCCGGTGGTAACGCGTGGCCACGTGGCCTGGCGCCAGCTCCAGCACGCGGTCGAACCAGGGCAGCGCCTCCGCCGGCTGGCCACCCCACACGCCCAGCGTCAGCCCCACCTCCACCAGCACCCGCACCTGCGTCGGATGTGCCTCCGCCAGCGTCCGCGCCAGCGCGAGCGCCGACGTATAGCGGCCTCCCCGGCGCAGGCGATCCACCTCGCGCAAGGGTTCGGACAGCTCCGGGGGCCATGCCTGTCGTCCGTTGCGTTCCATGCGGTGGTGGGGGGCGTCCGGCATTTCGCAGGCACGTTCCGGAGTGTCAAGGCGACGACTTGACCCGGAGGCCCGGTCGCGCGAAGAGCGCTGGCATGAAGCCCTGGGAGACAGTGGAGCGAGCGCAGGTGCCGGACGTGGGCGAGGTCATGCTCGCCCGGCGAGACGAAGAGTACGTGCTGCGCGTGCGGGGGCAGACGTTGATGTCCAGCCGCCAGCATGGCTCGGAGATGGCCATGGCCGAGGCCGGCTGCGCGAACCTCGCGGCGGAAGCGCCCGCCCGGGTGCTCGTGGGCGGGCTGGGGTTCGGCTTCACGGTCCGCGCGGTGCTCGATCGCCTGGGTCCGGGCGCCCGCGTCGTGGTCGCGGAGCTGATGCCCCCGGTGGTGGAGTGGAACCGCGGGGTGCTCGCGCCGCTGGCGAAGGCGCCGCTGGAGGACCCGCGCGTCACCGTGGTGGAGGGTGACGTGGGCAGGCTGATGCGCAAGCAGCAGGGCGGCTTCGACGTCATCCTGCTCGACGTGGACAACGGCCCCACCGCCCTCACCCACCCCGACAATGACAGCCTCTACGACCTCACCGGCGTGTCGCACGCCTTCAACGCCCTGCGCTCCAACGGGACGTTGGTGGTGTGGAGCGCCGGGCCCTCGCCCGCGTTCACGAACCGCCTGGAGGAGGTGGGCTTCACCGTCCAGTTGCTCCACCCCGCGGCGCACGGCTCCAAGGGAACGCGGCACACCCTCTTCGTCGCCCGGCGCGTGCCCAAGGCGAAGTCACCGGCGTCGTCCCGCCGGCCGTCCCGGCGCTGAAGCCCGCGAACATTCTTCCTCCAGGAGGTAGCAGCCGATGGTGTGTGTCCGTCTGTTCCTGCTCACCGTCGTCCTCGTCAGCGGCGTGGGCCGCGCCACGGAAGCGGAGCCGATGCCTCCGCACGCGACGTTCACGCTCCCGTCGAAGGCGCTGAAGGAGACACGGCGCATCAACGTCTACACGCCGCCCGGCTACGGCGCGGCGAAGGGCGTGCGCTACCCGGTCCTCTACATGCCCGACGGCGGCGAACAGGAGGACTTCCCGCACGTGGCCACCACCGTGGACGCCGCCATCCGCGCCGGAGAGATGCGGCCCGTCATCCTGGTCGGCATCGAGAACACCGAACGGCGCCGCGACATGACCGGGCCCACGCAGGTCGAGTCCGACAAGGAGATCGCCCCGCGCGTCGGCGGCTCCGCGGCGTTCCGGGCCTTCCTGCGCGACGAGTTGCTGCCCCACGTGCGCCGCAAATACCGGGTCACCGAAGAGACGGCCATCATCGGCGAGTCGCTCGCGGGGCTGTTCATCCTGGAGACGTTCTTCCTCCAGCCCGGGATGTTCGGCACCTCCATCGCGCTGAGCCCCAGCCTCTGGTGGAACGACGACGAATGGGTCCACAGGGCCGCCGAGCGGCTCCAGGCGACGCCAGACCTGAAGGCCACGCTCTACCTGGCCTCGGCCGGTGACGACGTCGCGTCCCAGGCCGAGCGCCTGTCCGGCGTGTTCCGCGAGCACGCGCCCAAGGGGCTGAAGTGGAAGTACGAGCCCCGGCCCGACCTGCGTCACGCCAACATCTACCGGTCCCTGGAGGCGAAGGTGTTGAGGGAAGCATTCGCGCCCGCCACCACGAAGGCCGCCCCCTAGACAAGCCATCCCACGAAACGGGCCATGAAGGGCCAGAGGCGGGAGGCCCACCCACCACGCCGAAGACCCTGGATGACATGAAGCGGTCCACCCGCCTTGGGTACCGCCGCGCGAGGAAACCCGCAGGCCCCTCCGGCTGGAGCCTCGGACTGGAGGCGCTCCGCCGGACACGAGGCGCCAAGACCTGTCCGACCGTCGGACAGATCTCCCAATGCCACCTCCCTCGATTCCCCTGAGCACACCCCACCGGCCTCACAGGGAACGAGCCCAATGGAGGGCGGAGACAGCAGTCCCCCACTGTGTTGCTCCCCGAGGAGATCCTGCCCATGGAGGCCCCCGGCAGCCTCGAGCCCCTCGCTCTCCGCGACGGCTACAGCGGAACCGCCAAGGCAGTGCTCCTCCAGCGCGCTGCCCTGCTCGATGATCAGCGCAAGCCCCTCAAGCCCCTGCATCTCCAGATCGCGACCTGCCGCCAGCGCACCGTGCTGCTCAGTGTCCAGCCTGAGCCCATCAAGGCCATGCGCCTCCCGACCGGAGAGTTCCTTCAGTACACCGTCATGCTTGGAAGTCGGCGTGAGCCGGTCAGGGCCACACGCCTCTACGCAGGGGCGTGCCTCCACTGCATCAACCTGCGCGGTGGCTGACGCACGGTCACCAGGAAGGCCTCCGTCATCACGGTAGGGTTCGCGAGAATCAGGCTCCTGCGGGGCGGGCGCGAACTGTTCAAGCACTTGTTCATCGCACGCCTTCATCAGCGTTGGCAGCTCGTGCAGGAGCCTCCCCGTGTCACGCTCCCTCAGCGCCTCCTGCGCGCAAATGACCCATTGTCGCAGCGCTTCCCCATCCATGAAGGGCAGCAATCGGGACGCGCCTCCCAGGAAGGCCCGTTGCAGGGATTGCACCAGGAGCACATGCCCGGGCCGCTCCGCCACCCGGGCCGCCAGTCGCAGCAGCTCGAATTCCACCTGGGCGCACCGTTCTCCCGATTCCCACTTCGCCGCGTCCCAAAGCCGGAAGCAGAGGCTCCCCAGTTGGTCCATGTCCCGCTCGGAGGCCTTCGCACAGCAGTCGACCAGGAGCTCCACCAGCACCTGCCGCCGGAGGCTGAAGTAACCCTCCAAGAGCCACCGGGCATTTGGCGAGCGCGCGTCATGCAGCGCCAGCCCCAGGTTCTCCAGCGTCAGCGACTCATCCAGCGCCACCGCTCGCGTCTTACACCCGGGGCGCTGCACCACCAGGCCCCGCGCCGCCAGCCGCCGCAGTGCCTCGCGCATGGTGCCCCTGCACACGTTCATGCGGCGCGCCAGCTCCACTTCCGAGGCGAACTGCCCGGACGGGTGAAGCTGCCCCAGCGCGATTTTGCGCTCGAGCTCTGCTTCCACATACGCCACGAGTCCGCCCCGTCCCATCCCCATCCCCTCTCGCGTCCCAGCATCGTCATCCAACCATAGGGGTCTGACATGGATGGATGCTCAGGCCCACCGTCCGCGTCGCCCATGTGACGGCCCGGCCTCGGCCCTCGGCCTGCGAAAACCTGTCCGACTGTCGGACACGTGCACAGGCTCGGACGTCGTGCAGAGAAAACCTGTCCGACACGTTCGCGGGCTCGGGCCTCGCGCAGAAAGAACCTGTCCTGCTGTCCAACACGTTCGTGGGCCAGGGGTCGTGCAGAGCGAACCCATCGGATTGTCGGACACGTTCACGGGCTCGGGTCTCGTGCAGAGAGAACCCGTCCGATTGTCGGACACGTTCGTGGGCCGGGGGTCGCGCAGAGAGAACCCGCCCGATTGTCGGACACGTTCACGGGCTCGGGTCTCTCGTGCAGAGAGAACCCGTCCGACTGTCGGACACGTTCGCGGACGGGGCATCATGTTGCGGAAACCTGTCCGACAGTCGGACAGGTTTTTGGAAAGCGCGCCCAGGGGCAGCTTCTGCCCTTGGCTCCCTGGGCAATCCACTCATTGGAAGTTTCCCCTCGGAGAACCCGTGAGAGGTCGAGCAGACGAGTTCAGAGGGAGAAATGAGAATGAGGGGATGCTTCAGCCTGGCTCCATCTCTTGTCCGCGTCGACCGACATCGCGACCCACTGTTTTCCCAATGCGTGGACTCGCATCGGCTTCGTGTGGCACGAACCTGTCCGACAGTCGGACAGGTTTTCGGACAGCGCGCCCGGCGGGCGCCGCTGGCCGTGACTCCTGCTTCGCGTCCGCTTGCGTGCCCCATCGCGGTTCACCGCGGTGCTCCGCGCGCGGCGTGCGTCCTCGCGCTGACCTTCCAGGTCGCGGGATCCGCTATCGGACTGCGGGGGACCTGCGGGCCGGATGGTTTCGTCACCCGGAAACCCGCTAGAAAGCCTGATTCCATCCTTTCCCTAGAGGTGTTCAATGGGTCTTCCCAATGGCGTTCATCACCTGGCGATCGCGACGCGCGACATGAAGGCGCAGCTCACGTTCTTCACCCAGGTCGTCGGCATGGAGTTGGAGGCGCTGTACTGG
Organism: Corallococcus sp. RDP092CA; assembly: GCF_041903675.1. Classification (NCBI taxonomy): domain Bacteria; kingdom Pseudomonadati; phylum Myxococcota; class Myxococcia; order Myxococcales; family Myxococcaceae; genus Corallococcus; species Corallococcus sp. RDP092CA. Next base: position 101,248 of record NZ_JAYESI010000009.1, read on the forward strand.
ATGCACGGCGTGGAGAACACCGTGCACGCCTTCCTGCGGCTGGGAGACACCTGCTCGCTGAGCTTCGTGCAGGCGCCGGACATGGCGAACATCGAACCGGTGATGGGCGTCTCGCATCCGGGCTTCAGCGCGGGCTCCGTGGCGCCGGGCGCGATGCAGCACCTGGCGCTGAGCGTCCCGTCCGAAACGGAGCTGCTCGCCCTGCGCGACCGGCTGCGCTCGCATGGCTATTGGGTGGCGGGGCCCGTGAACCACAACCTGTGCAAGTCGATGTACGTCCAGGCGCCGGAGGGGCTCGTGCTGGAGTTCGCGACGGCGGAGGGCGCCATCGACACGGGGCAGTGGATCGATCCAGCCGTGGTGGCCTTCTGTGGCATCAGCCCTTCGGAGCTGGAGGGCTTCATGCGGCCGCCGCCCTTCCAGTCCCAGGGCGGCAAGGTGCCCCAGCCGCCGCCGAACACGCGCCCCAACTTCGTCTTCACCGGCGAGTGGGCCCCTCGCGGCGAGGCCTTCTTCCAGCTCACCGACGCGCAGATCGCCGCCGCGCTGGACTCGCCCACGCCGCCGGTGCCCAAGCCGCGCCCCGCGTCCTGAGTCAGCGCCCCATCGCTACGGCGCGAGCGACGCCGCGCCCGTGCCGCCCTTCGCCTCGGGAGGCCGCATCATGCCGGCCGCCACTCGCAGGCCCAGCCAGCGCGGCGTGAAGCGCGTCAGGTTGGCCTGCATCCAGTTGCGCCACCCCGGCACCACCGATGACCGGCCCTGGTCCAGGGCCTTGAGGCCGCGAAGCACCACCTCCTCCGCCGTCGCCATGGGGCCGACGGCGGCCTGCCGGGTCCCCACCACGTCGAAGAACGCCGTCCGCACGGGGCCCGGGCACAGCGCCAGCACCCTGACGCCGCGCTCGCGCGTCTCCTCAGACAGCGCCTCCGTGAAGGACAGCACGAACGCCTTGCTGGCCGCGTAGATGGCCATGTACGGCACCGGCTGGAAGCCCGCGATGGAGGCCACGTTGAGGATGCCGCCCACGCCCCGCGCGAGCATGTCCGGCAGGAACAGGTGGCGGGTGTCCACCAACGACGTGACGTTGAGCATCACCTGCTCGTGCTGCCGCGCGAACGGCGCCGTATCGAAGGCACCGTGCGTGCCGAAGCCCGCGTTGTTGATGAGCAGGTCCACCCGCAGCCCCTGCTCCTGGCAGCGCGCGTGCAGCTCGCGGCCCGCGCCCTCGCGGCCCAGGTCCAGCGCGATGACGTCCACCTGGACGCTGTGCGCCTTCGTCAGCTCCGCCGCCAGCTCGCGCATCCGGCCCTCGGAGCGGGCCACCAGGATGAGGTCCATGCCACGCGCCGCCAGCTCGCGGGCGAACACCGCCCCCAGGCCCGAGGAGGCGCCCGTCACGAGCGCCCGGTGCCCCGCGTAGGGGAAGGCCCTGCCCCTGAGAGCGGGGGTCCCAGGGGAACGAACAAGAGAGGAAGACGAGGTCGTTTGCATGCGGCTAGAATGTGAGCGACCGCTCACGTTCTCAACTCGCGTGGTGCTCACATTCCCCGTGGAGGCCTCATGCCCCGCCGTCCCCCACCTTCCCGTCGCAGGACGCCCCGCCAGGAGCGCGCGCAGGCCACGGTCGACGCCCTCCTCACCGCGACGGCTCGCGTTCTGCTCAGGGACGGCTACGAGGCCGCGAGCACCAACCGCATCGCCCAGGAGGCGGGGGTGAGCGTGGGCTCGCTCTACCAATACTTCCCCGGCAAGGAGGGGCTGGTGACGGCGCTGATGGAGCAGCACCGCGCGCGGGGGCTGGCGGACTTCGAGGCGGGGCTGGTGCCGCTCGCCGGGCAGCCGCTTCCGGTGGCCCTGCGCGCGCTCATCCGGCAGGTGCTGGCCGTGAAGCGGGAGAACCCGCGCCTGCACCAGCTGCTGCACGAGCTGATGCCGCGGATGCGGCAGTGGGGGCTGTCGGATGCGTACTCGCAGCGGCTGCACCGCCTGGTGCGGGCGTTCCTCGCGCCCCGCTTCGAGGACCTGCGCCCCCGGAACCTGGACATGGCGGTCTTCATCCTCGTGAACGCGGTGGAGGCGCTGTGCCACACGGCGCTGACGGACCGGCCTGACTACGTGGAGGACGATGCGTTCGTGGATGAGCTCGCGGCGCTGGCGCTCGGCTACCTGCGTCCGGAGCCGGCCCTGGCCCGTCCCCGGCGCGCACCGCGCGAGCGGGCGCTCCGCGGGTGAGGAGTACAGCGCCCGCGAGGAGGGTCCGACGCGTGGCCTTGGAGGGGCATTCTCGCGCGTGGACACCCTCCTCGCGGGAGGAGACACCGTGCGTCAGGGCTGCGCGGGTGCGCGGCCCAGGGGAATCACCAGCGGCCCCGGCAGGTCCGGCCGCGCCACCACCTCCACCTGCAACCCGAAGGTGTCCGCGATGAGGCCGGGCGTCAGCACCCCGGACGGCGTGCCCGTCTCCACGCACAGGCCCCGGTCCAGCACCGTGACGCGGTCCGCGTACCGCGCGGCCAGGTTCAGGTCGTGCAACACCGCGAGCACCGCGCCGCCGTCCCGCGCGAAGGCGCGGGCGCGCTCCAGCACCAGGTGCTGGTGGGACAGGTCCAGGCTCGCCGTCGGCTCGTCCAGGAGCAGGTAGCGGTGGCCGTGCGCGGGCGGCGTCCACAGCTGGGCCAGCACGCGGGCCAGCTGCACGCGTTGCCGCTCGCCTCCAGAGAGCGTGGTGTACGAGCGCGAGGCCAGGTGCTGCGTGTCCGTGGCGTCCAGCGCCGCGCGGGCGATGTCCAGGTCGGACGCGTCGCCGCCTCGCCGCGCATGCGGGCTGCGGCCCAGGAGCGCCACCTCCAGCGCGGTGAAGCCGAAGCCCAGGGAGGACTCCTGCGGCAGCACGCCCAGCCGCTGCGCGCGCTCCACGTAGGGCCACTGGTGCAGCGCCCGGCCCTCCAGGTACACGTCCCCTGTCTTGCAGCGCAGCTCGCCCGACAGCGCCGCGAGCAGGGACGACTTGCCCGCGCCGTTGGGCCCCACCACGGCGAGCACCTCGCCGGGATGGACCTCCAGCGACAGCGGACCGGCCACGCGGCCACGCCCGCGCCAGACCTCGATGCCGCGCGCCTCCAGGCTCATGCCGCCCCCTTGCGCGAGAGCAGCGCGATGAAGGCGGGCACGCCCAGCACCGACGTGAGCGCGCCCACCGGCAGCTCCGAGGGAGAGGCCAGCGTGCGCGCGAGCAGGTCCGACGCGAGGAGCAGCGAGGCCCCCGACAGCGCGGACGCGACCAGCAGCCTCCGGTGGTCCGGCCCGAGCGCGATGCGCAGCAGCGCCGGCACCAGCAGGCCCACGAAGCCAATCATCCCGCAGAAGGCCACCGCCGCCCCCACGCCCAGCGCGGCGGCGAGGATGAGCTTGCGCTTGAGCCGCTCCACGTCCACGCCCAGGTGCCACGCCTCGCGCTCGCCCAGGAGCATCAGGTTGAGCGCCCGCGCCTCGCTCAGCAGCAGCCCCACCGTCACGAGCAGCGGCAGCGCCGCGGCGCCCACCGCCTCCCACGACGCGCCGCCCAGGCTGCCCAGGCTCCAGAAGGTGATGGTGCGCAGCTGCGCGTCCGTGGCGGCGTGCGTGAGCAGGCCCATGCCCGCGAACGCGCCCGCGCTCACCGCCACGCCCGCCAGCAGCACGCGCGGCGTGTCCGTGCGCCCGCCGCCCGTGCCCAGCCGCAGCGCGAGCAGCGTCGCCCCCAGCGCGCCCAGGAAGGCCGCGCCCGGCACCACCAGCATCCGCAGGGGGCCCGCGTGCGCGGACAGCGCCGCGTCCAGCACGATGGCCAGCACCGCGCCCAGCGCCGCCCCGCTGGACGTGCCCAAGAGGCCGGGCTCCACCAGCGGGTTGCGGAAGAGGGCCTGGAGCGCGGCGCCCGTGGTGGCCAGCACCCCGCCCACCATCACCGCCATCAGCACGCGCGGCAGGCGGATGGTGAGCAGCACCGCGCGCTGCATGGCGTCCAGCCGGTGGGAGGCCTCGCCCAGCCCCGCCGCCTCCCAGAGACTCCCGAGGATGGCGGACGGGGGCACCGTCATCGAGCCCACCGCCAGCGACGCCAGGACCATCAGCGCCAGCAGCAGCCCCAACGTCACCCAGGGCCCCGCGCCCGGCACCCGCGAGGGCACCGGACGCGTGGCGGGCACGGGCATGGCCTCCGACGCGCTCATTTGACGCCGCCCTTCTCCGCGGCCACCGGGGCCACCGCGTCCTGCACGTGGGCCACCGCCTTGCCCAGGCCGGGCCCCAGGCCCATGAAGTCCACGTCCTCCACCGTGACGAGCTTCCAGCCCTTCACCTGCGACAGGCCGGGCAGCTTCGCCAGGCCCTCCGCGCCGCCCACCGCCGACACGGAGCTCGCGGGCAGCAGCACGTACTCGGGCGCCGCCGCCACCACGGCCTCCGCGCCCAGCGGCTTGTAGCCCGGCATCGCGTCCGCCGCGTTCACCGCGCCCGTCAGGCGGATGAGCGTGTCCGCCACCGTGCCCGAGCCCGCCACCATCAGCGTGCCCGCGCCGCGCGCGTAGATGGCCAGGATGCGCGGCGGCTTCGAGCCCTTCACCCGGGCCGCGCGGTCCGCCGCCTTCTTCAGGTCCGCGTCCAGCTTCGCCACCAGCGCCTTGCCCTGCTCCGGCGTGCCCAGCCGCTCCGCGATGCCCTGGATGCGCGCGCGAGCGCCCTCCACCGTGGGCTCGTTGGAGTACGTCTCCACCGTCATGCCCGCCTGCTTGAGCTGCTCCAGCACCGGCGGGGGCCCGGCCTCCGCCGACCCCAGCAGCACTCCCGCGCCCAGGGACAGCACGCCCTCGGCCGACAGCGCGCGCTGGTAGCCCACCGTGCGCACCTTCGACGCCTCCGGCAGCGCCGCGCTGGAGTCATCCACGCCCACCACCCGGTCGCCCGCGCCCAGCGCGAACACCGTCTGCGTGATGGCCGGCCCGATGGTGATGAGCCTGGGCGCGGGCTTCGGCGTGGGAGGCGCCGCGTGCGCCGCCACCGCCAGCAGGGCCGCGAGGAGGCCCCACTTCGAGGCCGCGCGCCTCATGACGCCACCTCCACGGCGGGCAGCGTGCGGACCAGCTCCTCCATCAGCGCCCGCCACGCGGGGGACTCCAGCTCGCCCGGCTTCCGCTTGCCGAACAGGAGCGCGATGTTCTCCCCCGCCTGGTCGAACAGCTCCAGCGAGGTGACGTCGCCGTCGCGCGTGGGCTTGCGCACCACCCACGCCGTGTGGACGTGGTCCGCGCGGACGTGCAGGTTGAAGCCCGGGTCCATCACGTTCATCCACGGGCCCATGGGCCGCACCGTGCGCACCGGGCCGGTGTGGATCTGGATGGCCCCGGGGTTGCCCACGAACACCATGATGGGCAGCTCCGTGGCCGCGGCGCGCTCCAGCGTCCAGCCCAGCGAGTCCGGCGCCACGGGCCTGGCGAACTCCGTCCCCGCGAGCCGCAGCGCCTGCGTGCGCGCGACCTTGAACTTGCCGAGCAGCGCGAAGAACTCATGCGTGTCCTGGAGCGCGCGCCAGCCGGCCTTGAGGCCCAGGGCGTCAATCTCCGCGTCCGGGCGGGGCCCGGCGGGAGGGGACGCCGGCACCACGTCCAGCACGTGGCGCTGGTCCTCGTGCTGGAGCTCGCGCACCAGCCCCTCGAAGGCGGCGACGTTCGCGTCGTCCTGGAGGTAGATCTTGTGCACCGCCGTGCCGGCGGCGTCGAAGACCTGGAAGCTGCGGCGCACCTGCCCGGAGAGGTCCTCGCGCAGCGCGAAGAGGAAGCACCAGCGCGACAGGAACAGCCGCAGGTCGATGTCCTCGTCCAGCACCAGCGCCCGGGAGCCGTGCAGCTCCACCTTGTGGTACACGCCCTTCTTCTCGTGCACAGCGGACGCGTTGCGCGTGAGCGCCATCACCCGGCCCAGCGACTCCAGCCGGGGCAGCAGCACGTCGAAGCGCGGCTCCAGCCGCACCAGCTCGCCGCTCAGCCCGGTGGCGAGCAGCTCCGCCTCGCTCACGCCCAGCTTGTCCGCCGCGTCGCGGATGCGCATGCGCGGCTCGGACTCCTTCAGGGCCCGCCAGCGCTCCCGCAGCGCGGTGAGCGGGCTGCCCACCTCCTCCGCGCGGCCCATCACGGCTGCCCCCCGGCCGGCGCGGCCACCTTCGCCCAGAGCAGCTTCAGCTTCGCGGGCGTGCCGGCGGCGTCGTAGTAGGACTGGATCTCCACCTTGAAGTACGACCCGGAGTCCGAGCGCACGACGTAGAGCTGCGGGCGCGGCGTGAGCGTGTGGGTCGGCAGGTCGTAGACGTACCAGCCATCCCCCGTGTTGAAGACGGTGTCCACGGCGTCGCCGGTGTCCGGGCCGTCCTCCGCGTCCGACAGGTAGCCGGACGCGGGCGCCTGGGTGAGCGCCGTGAACGCCGTGTCCGGCACGATGGCCACCTGCACGCCGCCCGTGCCGCTGACGCCGCCGCGCGACTTCACCGTGAAGCGCTGGAAGGCCAGGTCCCAGAGCGCGTCATCCGCCGCGTTCGCCTCCTTGCCCGTGTCCAGGTCCACGCCCACCCAGGCCGCCGCGTCGGTCGCGTCGACGACGGAGGTGAACGAGCCGTCGCCGTTGTCCTTGTGGGTCAGGTGCTGGCCGTCCTGCGGGGTGATGGCGGGGTCTTCTTCCTCGCCGGGCCCCGGCGTGGGCTGGAGGTCGTCACCGCACGCGGTGCCCAGGCCCGCGAGGAGCAGCGCCGCGCAGGCGCGGCCCAGGAAGCCGGGACGGAAGGGATGGGAGGACATGCGGACTCCTTCGGATACGGATGCAGGGTGAGAAGTCAGAACCGGGTGGAGACGCCGGCCTGGAGGGTGCGGGGCGGAATGGGCAGGTCCGTCGGATTGCCCGCGTTGGTGAGGTTGCTGCCCACAACGAAAAGCTGGAGCCCGCCCGCTGGCATGAGCCAGGCGACTCGGGCGTCCAGGGAGACGGTGGGGCTGGCACGGTAGGAATCCGCCACACCGTCTCCGTTGGTATCGGGATAGAAGGGGCGCTCGCCGGTGAGCGCGCCGCGCACGTTGGCCTCCAGGCCCCACTGGCGGTGGCGCCACGTGGCCTGCGCGGTGAGCCGGTGCCGCGCCTGGCCTTCCAGCTCGCGGTCCAGCTCCTGGTCTGTGCCGTCGGTGAGCGTGTAGCCCAGCTCCACCTGGATGCGGCCGGGCAGCGACTGGCGCACGCCCAGCTCGCCGCCGCGCACGCGCGCCCGGGCGATGTTGATGTACGAGTAGCGCAGGAAGTCGCCCTCGGACTGGAGCGACGCGGCGATCATGTCGCGCAGCGAGTGCTGGAACGCGCCCGCCCACACCGTGGTGTCGCCGGTGGCCCGCGCCTCCACGTTGACGCTGAAGCTGCGCGAGCGCTCCGGCTTCAGGTCCGGGTTGCCGCGCACGGTGTAGCCCACGGAGGGGTTCTCGAAGTCGATGAGCAGGTCCTGGAAGCTGGGCGCGCGGTAGCCCCAGCCGTAGCTGCCGCGCACGGTGAGCCACGAGCGCGGATCCACCTTCAGCGCCACGCGCGGCGTGGCCGCGAGCCCGAACTGCGAGTCCACGTCCAGCCGCCCGCCCGGCACCAGCACCAGCCCGGGCTTCTCCGCCAGCGTCCAGCTGTCCTGCGCGTACACGGAGCCGCGCCCGCGCCGCCCGCTGCCGCCCTCCAGCCGGTCCGAGCGCAGCCACTCGCCCAGGTACTCGGTGCCCGCCACCAGCGCGTGGCCGCCGCCGGGCCGCGCGTCCACCTGCGCGCCCACGCGGGCCTGCTGGTCGCGCGTGTCCTCCACGGTGTCCAGCGCGGAGGCGTTGCGCTGGTCGCGCAGGTAGCGCCGCTCGAAGTGCCCGTAGGACACGTCCGTGCGCAGCGTCGCCGCGTCGCCCAGGCGCCAGGACGGAGACAGGCGCGAGGCGAAGCTGTTGTCGCGGCTCGCGCGGTCGAACACCGCGCCCGCAGCGCCCAGGTCCACGCCGCGCTGGATGCGGTGGGAGAAGGACGCGGTGCCCTCCAGGGACATGGCGCCCTGTCCGCGCCAGTCGCCGCGCGCGGACACGTCATAGCCATTCAGGCTGCTGCCCGTGGTGCCGATGTCCGAGACGTCCAGGTCATAGGCCGAGTGCCGCTGGAGCCCGGCGCTCACGCGCAGGCCCCACGCGTCGCCGCGCGTCTCGCCGGTGGCGTCCAGGTCCAGGCGGTGGAGCGTCCCGTAGGCGGCGCGCAGGTCCGCGCCCAGGGTGCGCTGCGCGCGGCGGGTGATGAAGTTCACCACGCCCGCCACCGCGTCGCTGCCGTAGAGCACGGACGAGGGGCCCTTCACGATCTCGACCTGCTCGATGTCCTCCAGCGACAGGCGCGACAGGTCGATGTTGCCGTCCACCTTGCCGGTGACGCGCTCGCCGTCCACCAGCACCAGCACGTACTCCGGCGCCAGGCCCTGGACGGACAGCCCCGCGCCCGCGAAGCCCTGCTGCACGACGAGGCCCGGGCGCGTGGACAGCAGCTCCGAGGCGTCGCGCGCCCCGCTGGCGACAATCTCCGAGCGGGTGATGACCTCCGTGGCCACCGGCGTCTCGCGCAGCCGCTCCTGCGTGCGCGAGCCCGTCACCACCGTCTGGAGCGCGGGCGGCTCGTCCACCGGGAGCCGGGACTCCACCACCGGCTCCGGCGTCGGGGGCGCGGCCTCTTCCACGCCTCCGTCCACGGACGGCACGTCCTCCGCCCGGGCCACGCCGGACAGGGCACCCCATAGAAGCGCGCACAGCCACCAACGCCCGGACATCCCACGTCCTCCCGGCACGAAAGCCGGGGGCTTCCGTTCTCGGGAAGCCTGTCGGGCGCTGGGCTCAAGGGCCTCGGGCCTCAGGAAACACACTGCCGCGGGCCCCCCTGCCGGGAAGCCCGTTCCTTCCAAGTGTTTCAGCCGCCCTCACCCCGGGGAGCGCCTCCGCGCCGGGGCTCCGACGACGGGCCGGACTCCAGCGGCACCACCTGCGTCCGGTGGCACCGGCGGCACTTCAGCTCCACGCCGCCCGGCACCAGTCGCGCCAGCAGGCTGCCGCACATGCAGCGCAGCTCCCCGGCACTTCCCTGTGGCCCGCATCCCTCGTGCATCGCGGCTCCCTGCGTTCGATGGGACCGGACGATATTGATACTGACTATCAAAGTCAAAAGACTTCCAGTGAACAAGCCCGGACGGGTGTTCAGGGGAGGACCCTCTCCTGCGCGCCCGCCTTCGCCTCGGGGCGCGGGGTGGGCGTGGCGGCCTTCGGTGTGGGGAGCAGTGGCACCCGCCCCTCCGGGTAGAGCGCGGTGAGGCGGTCGCCGCGGAGCTCCAGCGCGGCCAGGTGGCGGCCGTAGTGGGTGCTGAGGCCCGTGTCGATGACGATGACGCGGCCGCCGAAGCGGAGGGAGAGCCGGCCGTCCTTTGACGGGGTGTGGCCCATCACCATGCGGCGGGCGCCGAAGCGCGCCAGCACCTGCGTGAGGCCCGCGTCCCACCTCGCCTCGTCGTCGATGGCGTAGCCCCGGAACCACACCGGGCCCTGCGGGTCCACGCCGCCGCCCGGCGGCTGCCCCGGCGTCAGGTCCTGCCACACCCAGCGGTTCACCTCTTCCAGCGTGGTGCCCGGAACGGCAGGCGACAGGCCGCCGTGCATGAAGAGCGTGTCGTTGATGCGGATGACGGCGGGATGCGAGCGCAGCCACTTCCCGTAGCGCCCGTCCGCGGCGTAGGCGGCGGCGTGGCCGTGGAGCCCCGGGGGCTCGCCGGGAGCATCGGGGGGGGAGGCTGGGTCCGTGAAGGAGGCGAGCTCGCCGGGCGTGACGTAGCGCAGGTCTCCGCGCATGTTCATCAGCTCGTGGTTGCCCAGGAGCGGGTGCACGCGGCCGCCGGCCTTGCGCGCCTCGGTCTCCAGGCGCATGAGCAGCTCGAAGGCGGCGCGGGTGTGGTCGCCCCGGTCGGGGATGTCCCCGGTCTGCACCAGGTGCGCCTTGCCGCCAACCCAGTGGTCCTTCGCGTCGATGAGGCCCGCCAGCCGGAGGACCTCCTTCAGCGCCTCCACGTCCCCGTGCACGTCCGCGACGGCGACGACGCGCTCCACGCCCTGGAAGACGAAGGGCTCCTGCGACTTCGGGGCGGCGGCGCCCGCGAGCGCGGGCAGGAGCAGCAGGGACAGGAGAACGGGACGCATGGGCTTCCTCCCTTCGGAAGAGGGCGGAAGCCTAGCGCACGTCCCCGGCCTGCGCGCTCGCGGCGGCGTAGAGGTCCAGCAGCGTGATGCCCGCGACGGCGCCGGTGGCGGCGAGCAGGCGGCCCCTGCGCGCGCCCGGCTCCCGCAGGCCCCTGCCCATCGTCGCGAGGTCCAGCGCGTCACCGGCCACGCGCGCCCACAGCCACGGGCGCTTCTTCGCGGGGCCCAGCAGGGCCACGCCCGCGGCGAGCTCCCGGGCGCCATAGGCCCGCACCCACCTGTCCCCGCGCGAGATGCCGAAGAACCGGAGCAGGCTCCACGCCCCCAGCAACTCCGTGACGCCCAGGCCCACGCTGAACCAGCCCAGCGCGCGCGGCAGCTTGCTGCGCACCGCCTTCGCCATGACACCGCCTCCTTGGAAGGGAAAGGTCCGGCGCAAAGCTGGAGGCGTCCCAGGCGCGCGCCAAGACCCTCGGCGGCCCGGAGAGGGGCGCTTGCTGGAAGGCAGGCAGGCGGCGGAGCCCCCGCCCTACGGGGGATGGCCCCGGAAGCGGGCCGGGAGGGCGCGCAGGAGCTGCGGATCCCTCCAGTCCCAGGCGCGCTCCGGCGCGCGGTCCACGTTCACCGGGACGGAGTTCCACAGGTGCACGTCGTAGGTGATGGAGGCGCGCCAGTGGAAGAGGATGCTGAACACGGCCGTCACGGCGAGCACTCCCGACAGGGCGCGATGCCGGCGGGGCGCGTCCACCGCGAGCTGCACGGGGAACGCGAGGAAGAACGCGAGGTAGGGCAGCACGTCCGTGAAGAAGCGCGGCCCCACGGAGTGCCCCGCCCACCAGATGGGGAACGCGGAGATGGCCACCCAGTGCAGGAGCACGATGGTGGCGAAGGCCTTCTCGTAGGGCGCGAGCTCCCGGCGGCGCCACCGCTGGACGAACCCCACGCCAGCCAGCGCCAGGAACGGCGAGTAGATGAGCAGCCCCCGCGACGGGCTCACGAGGTTCCCGGCCAGCGCCATGAGGAAGCGCGGCCCCGCGATGTCCAGCGAGTTCCGGAAGTACGGCGACAGGAGCGACCCGTAGATGTGGAGGTTGTACCCGCAGAACGGCGCCGCCACGAGCGCCGCGCCCGCGAAGTACGCGGGGAGCAGCCGGCGGAAGCGCAGGGCGAAGTACGCGGTGAAGACGACCACGGTGATGGAGTGCGTGGGCCGGCACACGTAGGCGAGCGCGACGGTGAGCCCCGCGAGGAGCGCGGTGCGCGCGGTCTGCGTGGGCCGCGCCAGCAGCAGCACGCCGCAGGCGATGGCCAGCAGCCCGGGGCTGTGCTGCCAGAGCACGCGGCTGGCGGTGGAGTACGCCGTCGTCCCCAGCGCGAAGAGCAGGACGGTGACGAGCGCGGCGCGGGCGGACACCTGCCTCCGCAGCGCGATGAGCAGCACGGCCGCGGCGGCGCACACGTAGACCGAGGCGATGAGCTGTTCGGTGCGGTGGAACGCGCCCAGGTCCACCTTGCCGGTGCTCTGGAACAGCGCCAGCCACGCCAGCGCCCGTGCCCCGGGAGCGCCCAGGTGCTCGAGCAGCGGCCGGCCCAGGGAGAACAGGCCCTCCGCCAGCGCCAGGAACGGGATGGCGGAGACCATCACCCCGGGCGGGTACACGTAGTACGTGTGGCCCCCGAAGTCGGTTCGCGCATAGTCGGTCGCCTCGGAGAAGGTCGGGGCGTACTCGTCCAGGTCCGCGTTCCCTTCATGGAGGATGCTGGCCGCGGAGGGGATGGACCACAGCGAGTCCATCTGCATCTGCACCTTGCTGCCGGTGTAGACCGCGAACAAGCCCAGGCACATCAGCCAGAGCGCGAGCGGCGAGGCCGCGAAGTCGCGGCGGGGCAAGGTGGGTGCGGGGGGCACGGGGCCGCTTCTAACGAATCGGCATGTCCCACGCGAGGCCCCGCGTCCCTCCGGGCGGAAATCAGCGAGGATGGCCCCATGCGAATCTGGGTCGATGCCGATGCCTGTCCGGGGCCCGTGCGGGACATCCTGCTGCGCGCGGTGCAGCGCGTGAAGGTGCCGGCCATCTTCGTGGCGAACAAGCGCCTGGCGCTGCCGCGCCTGGCGTACATCTCCACCGTGCAGGTGGGCGCGGGGCAGGACGCGGCGGACCGGCACATCGCCGCCTCCGCGGAGCCCGGCGACCTGGCCGTCACGCAGGACATCCCGCTGGCCGCGCTGCTCGTCCCCAAGGGCGTGGTGGTGATGGATCCGCGCGGGGAGCTCTTCACGCCGGAGAACATCGACGAGCGGCTGTCCCTGCGGAACTTCATGCAGGAGCTGCGCGACGGCGGCGTGAACACCGGCGGCCCCAGCGGCTTCTCACCCCAGGACCGCCAGCGCTTCGCGGCCACGCTGGACCGGGAGCTGACCCGGCTGGTGAAGCCGCAGGGCTGAAGCGGGGAGGCCTAATGGCCCGCGCCGCCGCTGCCCTCCGCGGGGGGCGTGCCGGTGGACGGGGCCACGGGGCTGACGCCGATGCCTTTGTTCCGGTGCCAGGCCGGCGGGATGATGTCCAGCCGCGAGCCCACGTACTCCGACGGCGCGGGCTCCGGGGCCAGGGGGTCCACGTCACGCATGTCGATGCTGCCCGAGCCGCCCGTCCCCAGCTCCTGGATGTCCACGCACTGGAAGTCCTCCGGCTTCGAGGACCGCGGGATGCCGGTGCCGCCGGTGGCCTCGGCGGAGGCCTGGGCCTCGGCGCCCACGTCCCCGTAGAAGTTCACGCCGTGCTCGCGCAGCATCTCCTGCGTGCGCGGGGACTCCTCCGAGTCCCAGGACATCTCGTCGCTGGCGAACGCCTCGGTCGGGGACTCCTGGGGCAGGGACGCGGTCTGTGTGGCGCAGCCGCCCCACAGGAGCGCGGTCAGCGAGGCCAGGAGCGGGAGCTTCATCGGCGTGTCCTCCAGCAGTGTCGTCCACCCTCCAAAGTGGAGGCACTTCCGTCGGGAGCAAGCGACGGGGGCCAGCCGGGCCAGCGGCCCCGCTCCAGGCCGGGGCCCGTCAAGGGTCCCCGTCCCCACCGCCCCCGGGCAGGCAGGCCAGCGCCGCCACGGTGAGCGGCTCGCACCCGGCGCGCAGCGAGCCCGCCCGGTCCGGGGCGTAACGGCCGGAGTGCGGCCCCGGCAGGTGCCTCACCTTCTCCTGGGGCGTCGCGCCCGGCGCCGCCTCCCAGGCCGCTCGCGGCGTGATGCCCACGAACCAGTACGCCGTGGGCAGCGGGCGCTCCGGCCCCTGCGCGAGTTGGGGGTGGGCGGCGTCGTTCATGGCGGTGTGCTCCTGGTCCCGGAGCCGAGGGGAGGTGTCGAGGGCATCCGGGTACGGCTCAAGGTGGAAGCCGCGCTGGGGGCTTCACAGGGGATGGGCGGGGAGGCAGCAGGGGCCCGGCTCCGCGTGCCGCCCGCCCCGTCCCCCGGGGCACCGTGGGCCTCCGGGGCACCGCCTGTCCGTTCGTTGTCCGCCCCTCCCCCGGGGGTCACCTTCTGGCTGCGCACGAGACACATGGAGGAGGCAGTCATGAGGCGAGGCATCGCGCTGGGGCTCTGCCTGGCGGGCTTGACGGGTGGCGCCGCCAGGGCCCAGGACCCACCGCCGGACGCGCCCACGCGGTGGGGCCGGGTGGAGTGGAAGGGCCCCTACTTCCTCCTGGGGCTGGGCGTGGAGGGCTACACGGGCAAGCTCGCGCCCAACATCGATCCGGGGCCCTCGTATGGCGTCGTCGTGGGCTACCGCGCCAATGACTACCTGGGCGTGGAGCTGGGCTACAGCGGCGGCGTGAGCGGCCTGTCCGTCGCGGACCACTCCTCGTCCTTCGGCACCCCGGACATCGTGCGCAATGGCGGGCAGGCGGCGCTCACGGTGGGCCTCACGTCCTCGCGGATCCAGCCCTACGTGCTCGGGGGCATCGGCGTCGAGCGCTACTCGGTGCGGGAGGGCAACTTCTTCCGGTTCTTCGACGACACGGGGGGCTACGCGCCGGTGGGCGCGGGCGTGCGCTTCAAGCTCAACCCCCAGCTCACCGCCGAGGTCCGCGGCAGCTACAGCTTCCTCTTCGGGCAGGACTTCGCGCCCACGCAGGACATCGGCGCGGGGGATGGCCGCTACTCAGGCCTGCTGATGATTGGGGGCAGCTATTGAGGTGCGCATGTCCGCCACGCTGATTGACCTTCTCGACGAACGCGGCAGCCGCTCCGCGGAGCCGCGCCTCTACACCTTCCTGGAGGAAGACGCGGAGGTGACGCTCACCCGGAGCGAGCTGGCCTCGAGCGCGCACCGCATCGCCGCCGCGCTCCAGCCGCTCGCCGCGCCGGGCGAGCGCGCGGTCCTGCTCTATCCCCCTGGCGCGGACTACCTCCGAGGCTTCTTCGGCTGCGTGTGCTCGGGGCTGGTGGCGGTGCCGGCGTATCCGCCGGATCCCTCGAGGCTGGAGCGCACCCTGCCCCGCCTGCGCGCGCTCATCGCGGACTCCGGGGCCACGGTGGTGCTCACCACGTCCCTCATCCTCTCCATGGCGGAGGTCCTCTTCACGGACGCGCCGGAGCTGCGCGCCTTGAAGTGGGTGGCGACAGACGCGTTGGGGGCGGGCGACGCGGCGGCGTGGAGGCGGCCGGACGTGACGGCCGCTTCGCTGGCCTTCCTCCAGTACACCTCCGGCAGCACCGGGGCGCCTCGGGGCGTGATGCTCAGCCACGGCAACCTGATGCACAACCTGGGGGCCATCTGCCGCGCCTTCCAGACCCGCGACGACAGCGTGGGCGTCATCTGGCTGCCGCCCTATCACGACATGGGGCTCATTGGCGGCGTGCTGGTGCCGCTGGCGCAGGGGTTCCACACGGCGCTGATGTCTCCGCTGTCGTTCCTCAGGCGGCCCCGAGCCTGGCTGGAGGCGCTCACCCGCTTCGGCGGCACCATCAGCGGCGGGCCCAACTTCGCGTTCGACCTCTGCGTGCGGCGCATCCCGCCCGCGGAGCGCGAGGGCCTGGACCTGAGTCATTGGGAGGTGGCGTTCTGCGGCGCGGAGCCCATCCGCCCGGACACGCTGGCGCGCTTCACGGAGGCCTTCGGGCCGCATGGCTTCCGGCGCGAGGCCTTCTATCCCTGCTATGGCCTGGCGGAAGGGACGCTCATCGTCACCGGCGGCGCGAAGGGGGCCGAGCCCGTGCTGCGCGACGTGGACGCCTCCGCGCTGGAGGCGGGCTTCGCCAGGGCGCCCGCGGGCGCGGCCCGGACGCTGGTGGGCAGCGGCGCGACGCTCCCGGATCAATCCCTGCGCATCGTGGCGCCGGACACTGGCCAGGTGCTCCCGCCAGGCGAGGTGGGCGAGGTCTGGGTGAAGGGGCCGAGCGTGGCGCAGGGCTACTGGCGGCGCGAGGCGGAGTCCGCGCGGGTGTTCCAGGCGAGGACCCACCAGGGAGACGGCCCCTATCTGCGAACCGGGGACCTGGGCTTCCTGGACGCGGGAGAGCTGTACGTCACGGGGCGCGAGAAGGATCTGATCATCGTGCGTGGCCGGAACCTGTATCCGCAGGACCTGGAGGCGGTGATGGAGGGAAGCCACCCCGCGCTCAGGCCCGGCTGCGGCGCGGCCTTCGGCGTCGAGGTGGAAGGAGAGGAGCACCTCGTCGTGGTGCAGGAGGTGGATCCGCGCAGGTGGGACGGCGAAGTGTCTCCCGTGTTGGGGGCCATTCGGGGTCGGCTGGCATCGGTGCACGAGGTGCGGCCGCGCGCGGTGGTGCTCATCGAGCCCGGAAGTCTGCCCAAGACCTCCAGCGGCAAGGTGCAACGGAGGGCCACGCGGGAGGCATTTCTCACCGGCGCCCTGCGCGAGCTGCACGCCTGGTGCACGAACGCGACGACCGGCGAGGACCTCTCCGGCGGGCGCTCAGCGCCAGAGTTCCGAGTCTTGGCACGAGTCCCGTCACGTCTGGGCACATGGGGGGAGGACCTGGATGCCCAGCCGCCCTGATCCGAGGAACGGGAAACGCGGACTGGGCCGGAACAAGCACCGAACGCGCCATGGCATCCCGCACACCGTCTGAAGCGCGGAGTCAGATGTCCATCCCGCAGGCCACCAAAGGGCGCGCCACCGCCGGGCGCGGTTTGCCAAAACCGGTCCGACAGTCGGACAGGCTCCACGGCCCCGGCCCAAGGGCACCCCCGACCGAGGTTTACCGAAACCGGTCCAACTGTCCGACAGGCTCCACGGCTCCGGCCCAGCCCCCCGACCGAGGTTCGCCGAAACCGACCCGACTGTCCGACAGGTCTCCACGCTGCCCGGACGGAGCAGCCGAGCCCACCTGCCCCAGTTCCCGAAACCGGCCCGACTGTCCGACAAGCTTTCCGCCGCCCGAGCAGCGAGGCCGCGCCCCACCAGCCGTCGCCATCCAGAGCTGTCCGATTGCCCGACAGGTCTCTGCGCTCCAGGCGAGGCTGCGGCCCGCAGCCGGAGCTCTCCAAATCTGTCCGACAGTCGGACAGGCTCCACAACTCAGGCCAAGGGGCCCCAGCCGTGATTCTCCCAACCGGTCCGATTGTCGGACAGGTTCCGCAGTTCGGAGCGGGCGGGCCGTCCCCAGCGGCCGTGCTCCTCAAGGCCGGTCCAATTGTCGGACAGGTTTCTGCGGTCCAGGGCACACGGGCGAACCCCATATCGGCGGTGGTTCTCCAAACCGGTCCGATTGCCGGGCAGGCTTCTACGGTCCGGAGCAACTGGGCAGACCTCATCGGCCGTGGTTCCCCAAACCAGTTCGATTGTCAGACAGGCTTCTGCGGTCCGGGGCGAATGGGCGAACCCCATCAGCCGTGGTTCTCCCAACCGGTCCGATTGTCGGACAGGTTTCCACGATCCGGGGCGGACGGGCGGCCCCCATCAGCCGTGGTTCTCCCAACCGGTCCGATTGTCGGACAGGTTTCCACGGTCTGCGGCGAACGGGCGGCCCCCATCAGCCGTGGTTCTCAGCAGCGGTCTGATTGTCGGACAGGACTTCCGCTGCCCGCGAGGTGAGGCAGCCCTTGCCGTGGTTGTCGAAACCGATCCGACTTCGGACTGTCCGACAGGTTCCCACGGTCCAGGGCGAACGGGCCGTCCCCATCGACCGTGGTCCTCATGACCAAGCTGGTTGTCGGACAGGTCTTCGCGGCAGAGGCGCACGAAGCTCGCCGACAACAGTGCCCCTCCATCTCGGTCCGACTGTCGGACAGGTTTTTCCGCTGCCCGGGCGCAGAGGGGGTTCTCGTTCAGCCGTGGTTCTCGAAACCTGTCCGACTGTCGGACAGGTTTGTGCGATGCGCCGCCGCCGGGGCGACCCCCGTGGGGCCCGTCTTTTCAGCCCTGTGGAGAGACCGTTGTTCCTGGAACCTGGTGCTTGGACGCCAGCCTGGTGCTTGGACGTTGGGCCCGCAGGGCGCATCGGCTGCGCGCGACCGTGGTTTGTGCTTCTGACCCGAGGTGCTCACGGTGCTCCTGTGTTCACGGGGTTCCCGGTCCCTGGAATGGAACTGCGGAATGGAGCTGCGTCGCACATCCCTGGCGGCCCGGACTCCCCCTGCTAGCATCGGGCGCCTCCCCACGCTGAAAGCTGACTCCGCTGAACGCCACCGAACCGCGCCACCTGGCCGGCCTGGATCTGCTCCGGTGCCTGGCGATCCTCGTCGTCGTCGTCTACCACTACCCCCGCCCCGAAGGGCACGAGGCCTACCAGACGTTCGCCAACTTCGGCTGGACGGGCGTGGAGCTGTTCTTCGTGCTCAGCGGCTTCCTCATCGGCTCGCAGTTGCTGGAGCCGGTGTCGCGCGGTGAGACGCCGTCGCTCCGGCGCTTCTACCTGCGGCGCGCGCTGCGCATCCTGCCGTCCTTCCTCGTCGTGCTGGGCCTGTACCTCTTCGTGCCCGCCTGGAGCGAGCGGCCCCTGGAGACGCCCGCGTGGCGCTTCCTCACCTTCACGCAGAACTTCGGCCTGCGCATCAATGGCTTCTCCCACGCGTGGTCGCTGTGCGTGGAGGAGCACTTCTACCTGGTGCTGCCGCTCACCGTGCTCGCGCTGCGCGGACGCCTCCGCGCGCCGTCACTCCTCGCGCTCGCGGGCGGCGTGATGCTCGGGGGCATGCTCCTGCGCGGCGGGCTGTGGCTGCGGTACTTCTCCACGCTCGGCCCGACCGAGCCGGGGTGGCGCGACTTCGACATGCTGCTCTACTACCCGACGTACGCGCGGCTCGACGGGCTGACGTGCGGCGTGCTGCTCGCCGCCCTGCGCGTGTTCCGGCCCGCGGCCTGGGAGCGCTGGACGCGCGGTGGCCATGCTCGGGGACTGGCGGCCCTGGGCCTCGCGTGTCTGGGCGGCGTGCTCTTCATCAACGAGGAACACTTCCGCGACCTCCCCTATGTCCTGCTGTCCTTCCCCCTGGCCGCGCTGGGCTTCGCGGCGCTGTTGATGGCCCTGGCGGGCCCCACGGCCTCCCGCGTCTGCGCCCGCATTCCTGGGGTGAAGACCTTCGCGGTCCTGAGCTTCACCGTCTACCTCACGCACAAGGCCGTGCAGCACGGAGTCCGGGACGCACTCGCCCCCCATGGCATGGACGCGTTCCACGCCGTCACGGTGCTGGGCGGCGCCGTGGCGGTGCTGCTCGCCTCGCTCGCGCTGCACCACGGCGTGGAGCGCCCCATGTTGAGGTTGCGGGAGCGGCTGGAGCGCGGGCTCGCCTCCCGGAAGCCTCGGCCCCAGCCCGCCGTCCCTTGAGGACGCCCCGCGCTCCTGCGCGACAGGAGCTGAGCCCGGGGGGCCCCGGGCCCGGGCGTCGCGGGCGCGCCCCCTCCAGACAATTCGGGAAGCCGCCGTCAGCGGGGGGCAGATGGCCCCTCCAGGTGGACCGACCTACGGGACTTCGCTGAAGCGGGTTAGACCTCACGCATGCGCCCCTTCCTGACGGCGACGTGGCGGTACCTGCTGATGCTCAACTACGAGGTGGATCCGGCGGTGCTGCGGCCCCTCGTCCCCCGTGGCACGGAGCTCGACGCGTGGCAGGGCCGCACGTTCGCGAGCATGGTCGGCTTCCGGTTCCTCGACACGCGCGTGCGCGGACTCGCGGTGCCGTTCCACCGGGACTTCGACGAAGTGAACCTGCGCTTCTACGTGCGGCGCCAGGGCCCCGACGGCTGGCGGCGCGGCGTGGTCTTCGTGCGCGAAATCGTCCCCCGGCTCGCCATCGCCACCGTGGCGCGCGTCCTCTACAACGAGCCCTACGTCGCGCTCCCCATGCGCCACGCCGTGCACATGGACGGCGCGGACACCGGCGCGCCCGGCCACGTCGAGTACGCCTGGAAGGCCCACGGCCGCTGGCACCAATTGTCGGCCCGGACGCTCGGCACACCGGCCGAGAGCGCCCCCGGCTCCCAGGAGGAATTCATCACCGAGCACTACTGGGGCTACACCGCCCAGCGCGACGGCGGCTGCGCCGAGTACCGCGTGGAGCACCCGCGCTGGACCGTCTGGCGCGCCCAGGAGACCGCCTTCGACTGCGACGTGGCCCGCTTCTACGGCCCCGCCTTCTCCGAGTGCCTCCGGGGCACGCCCCACTCCGCCTTCGTGGCCACCGGCTCGGAAGTGGCCGTCCTTCCTGGAAATGAACTCCCGCCCTTGCCAAGTCCGTAGAAATAAATATTCTCAAACTCGAAATTGATTTTCTGAACCCCATGACGACCTCCAAGTCCACCTGGCCCCTGCCCACCCGCTGCCCCGTCTGTGGAGGCGGCACCGTCATCGAACGGGTGCGCTGTGACGGGTGCGCGTCCGCGGTGGAGGGGCGCTTCACGACGGGCTGGGTGCAGCAGCTGTCGCCGGAGCAGCTCGCGTTCGTGCGCGTGTTCATGACCTGCCGGGGGAAGATCAAGGACGTGGAGCAGGCGCTGGGCCTCTCCTATCCGACGGTGGTGGCGCGGCTGGACGACGTGGTGGAGGCCCTGGGTCAGGCGCCCGGAGTCCCGCCGCCTCCCGCCCCGCCTCCGCCAGCTCCAGCCCGGGAGCGCGGCGCACCGCGCCGGGCACAGATTCTCGATGACCTCGCGGCCGGGCTCATCGACGCGGACGAGGCCGCCCAACGTCTCAAGAAGGCACGGGAGTAACCCCCAATGATGGATCCTGAAGCCACGCCGTCCTCCGACGCCTCGTCGCCCTCGCGCGACGGCACCCAGCGCCACGCGATTCCCTGGGGCCAGCACGCGGAGCTGGTGCTGCACGCCTCCGCGGCCACGCTCGTCGTGTCTCCGCTCCCCGAGGGGGAGAAGCCCTACCTGGTGACGCACGGCCGGGTGGAGGCGCGCATCCAGGAGCACGGCCGGGTGACGAACGTGGAGCTGGTGCCGCGCGAGGCGGGCTTCCTGTCGCTGTTCTGGCGCCAGGGCGGACAGGCGGAGCTGTTCGTGCCGCCCGACGTGCGCGCGAAGCTCCTGCTGGACGCGGGCGCCGTTCGCATCGCGGGCCTGAAGGACTGCCAGTTGGAGCTGTCCACCGACGCGGGCACGGCGAGCCTGCGCGACGTGCACGGCAAGCTGACCCTGCGCACGGGCGCGGGCCGCATCATCGGCGAGCGCGTGGGCGGCACGTTCCACGTCCACGCCGCCGCGGGCGCGGTGAAGCTGGACGTGGACGCGCTGGACGTGGGCGAGCACCGCATCGGGACGCAGGTGGGCGCGGTGGAGCTGCGCCTCGTCCCCGGGCTGGACGTGAACATCTCGGCCCATACGTCGCTGGGCTCGGCGCAGACGCGCTACCCATCCAACCCGCAGGCGGCCACGACGCTCCTCCTGGAGACGGAGCTGGGCTCGGTGCGCATCCGCGAGTCGGGCCGTTCACGCGGCGAGGACATGGAGGGCTGGGAGGAGGACTCCATGCGCTGGCAGCGTCAGGCGGAGCGCTGGCAGCGCCGCGCGGAGCGCCACGCGAACCAGTGGGCCCACGCGTGGGCGAGCTCCTGGGGCGCGCCGCCCTGGGCGGGTCATCCGGGCGCCCGGCATCACCGGCCCCAGCCGCCCCCGCCGCCGCAGCCCCGGGGCATCCCCGACGAGGAGATGCGCCGCGTGCTCGACCTGGTGGAGGCCGGCAAGCTCAGCGCCGAGGACGCGCAGAAGCTGCTCAAGGCGATGCAGCGATGAGGCTCATTCCCCGCCCACCGGGAAGCCGTGAGCCCGGCCCCTCGCGCATGCTGTACGACCTGCCCCAAGGCGCGTGGGAGCGGGACACCCGCTTCGAGGTGCTCGAGGAGACCATTCACTGGTGCGCGCCCAGGGCCACCCTGGATGCGCCGGCGACGTGCCTGCGCTCGCCCGCCTTCCAGCCCCAGGTGATGGTGGATGCGGACCGCTTCGCGATGATGAAGCGGGTCATCCACAGCCGGCACGACGCCCTGCGAGGCGGGCCGCCACGGCCGCTGCCCCCTCGCGAAGGGGGCCTGCTTCAAGGGGGGCGGCTGCTCGTGTATTTCCCGGATGACAGCACCACCGACGGCGTGGCGGAGATGTGGACCCAGGGCTACTTCAACGTGGACAGCGTGCCGCCCTGGGACGCCTGGGTCGGCATGTTTCGCGAAGACCCCGAGTCCGCCCCCCAGATGAACGACTACCTCATCGCCTGGGTGCCACCGGCGTTCCTCTCCTCCGTGGCCCAGGGCATCTCCGCGAACGCGGAGTTCTGCATCCAGTGGCTGGAGGACTCCACCACGATGATGGCGAAGCACCCGAAGGACCCGACCTTGTCCTGACGCCGCTCAGACGCCCTGGGTGAGGAAGCGGAAGGGGCGCACGCAGTCCTCTCGGGTGCAGCGGAAGAGGTAGCCCCGGCCGTTGTCCCCGAAGTCCAGGCCGAACGGCATCGCGGCCAGCTGCGCGACGAAGCGCATGGGCGCGTCACAGCACTCCGGCGCGGCCTCGCCGTTGAGCCACCCGGGCACGCCGCCCACCTTGCTCTCCGGGGCCTCCTCCTGCGCCCGGTCCAGCGCGGCGAGCTGCTCCTCGGTGGCCTCGTTGACGTCCACCGACAGGGCCTCGGTGTCCTCGGTGGCGGGCTCGAAGCCGAGCGTCCACTCCGCGTACGGCTTCACCGGCCCGGGCGGCGCGCTCACGGACGGAGGGCCCGCCTTCACCGGCACGGCCGCGTTGGCGCCCTCCTCCGGGTCCCAGCGGAAGCAGACGGTGTCGGGGTTCTCGCACTGGAAGACGTGGACCGACGCGTGCGGCGCCAGGTCCAGCTGGCCTTCGACGTGCGGCAGCTGGAAGAGGAAGCGCAGCGGCCCGCCGCACATCGCGCAGGCGGGCCACTCCAGGGGTCCCGGCGCCTCGGGCATGCCCCCCACCTTCATCAGGGGGACGCCAGCGCGGCCAGGGACGAGCGCCCACAAGGGCGCGAGCGGACGGGACATACCCCGGACTCTAGAAGTCCGCGATGCGATCGGCCAGCGACGCGTCGTCCACGAAGGGGTTGCGGTTCTGCTGGTAGGTCTCGATGGCGTCGTTGCGGGCGATCTCCGCCGCGTCCACCTTGTCCAACTGGTTCCACTGCTTGAGCACGGCCTCGTCGTCCGCGGGGATGTGCTTGTTGTAGACGGTGGAGAAGTAGAACAGCGCGCGCGCCACGTTGCCCTTGTGCTCGTCGGGCGGCTCGAAGACGGTGCGGCCCTTCTCGTCGGTGCCGAACTTGGCGCCGTTCTCCTCCCACTTCACGTTCTTCACCGTGCCGAAGGGGTAGTTGCCCCGGACCGAGTTGGCCTTGCTGTCCGTGGGGAACAGGTGGTGCAGGTCCGCCTTCGCCGCGCCCGTGGCGCCCTTGGACTGGGGCCAGGTGTGCTCGGTGTTCATCACGTTGCTGTTGGGAATCTTGTTCGTCGTCACTTCCTTGCCCGTGTAGACGCACTTGACGACGCCGTCGTGGTTGTCCAGGGCCGTGAAGATGATCTTCCGCGCCTGGTTGTAGCCCAGGTCCTTGTGCTTGCTGACCGCGTCATGCAGGGCGTTGATCAGCGCCTGGTCCTTCAGCCCGTCGTAGCGCGGATCCGGCTGGGACGGCGGCACGTCCTCCACCGGGACCTGCGGCGCGGGCACCGGCGTCGTCGGGGCCTTCTTCGCCGACGGACCGGCCTCGAACGTGGAGACCGAGGAGAACGCCTTCGGGGTGACACGGGCCGTGGAAGCCGGGGCCGACGCGGGGTTCGTCGAGGGGCGGGTCGCGGAGAGCGGGCGGGACGAGATGAACATGGCGGACCCTCGGGATTCGAGGTGGGGGATGACCCATTTTCGTCCGGACGCGGCCCGGGTTGCGTGCCGCGTCGCATTTTCCCTCCGCGCCGGTTGGTTTCCCCCATCCGCTCCGGGAGAGCCCGGGAAATGCCCCACCCTCGGGCCCCGGGGCCGGGGAAAGCGGGGCTCATCGCCGGCACCAGGGCGGCCGGGGGGCCTGGATTCCGGCGCCGGGCGGCGCGGCTGGGGGGCGCGCTATGCCTCCGGGGGTCGGGCCCGTCGCACAAAAGGAGGGGGCAGCTCCCATGAAGGTCGTGATTCCGGGTGGCACGGGACAGGTGGGCGCGCTGCTGGCGCGGGCGCTCGCCGCGCGGGGGGACGAGGTGGTCCTCCTCGGCCGGGGAGGCCGGGGCGAGGCACGCACGGTGGCCTGGGACGGGCGCACCCTGGGGGATTGGGCGAAGGAGGTGGACGGCGCGGACGCGGTCATCAACCTGGCGGGGCGCAGCGTGAACTGCCGCTACACGGAGGAGAACCTGCGCCAGATGCTGGACTCGCGGGTGGACTCCACGCGGGTGGTGGGACAGGCCATCCAGCAGGCCGCGAAGCCGCCGCGCGTGTGGCTGCAGATGAGCACCGCGACGCTGTACGCGCACCGGCTGGACGCCCCCAACGACGAGGCCACCGGGCTCATGGGCGGCGCCGAGCCGGGCGTGCCCGCGTACTGGAAGCGCAGCATCGACATCGCGCAGGCGTGGGAGCGCACGCTGGCGGAGGCCGACACGCCCCACACGCGCAAGGTGGCGCTGCGCACCGCGATGGTGATGAGCCCGGACAGGGGGGGCATCTTCGACGTGCTCCTGGGCCTGACGCGCCGCGGGCTGGGCGGCCCCGCGGGCAGCGGGAAGCAGTACGTGTCGTGGATCCACGACCGGGACTTCGTGCGCGCGGTGCAGTGGCTGATTGAGCGCGACGACCTGAGCGGGCCGGTGAACCTGGCCTCGCCGAATCCCCTGCCCCAGCGCGAGCTGATGGCGAGGCTGCGCGAAGCGGCGCACGTGAGCGTGGGCCTGCCGGCGATGAAGTGGATGCTGGAGGTCGGCGCGTTCTTCATGCGCACGGACACGGAGCTGCTCCTCAAGAGCCGCCGCGTGGTGCCCGGGCGCCTGCTGGACGCGGGCTTCTCCTTCGAGTACCCCGACTGGGGGACCGCCGCGAAGGACCTCGTCGGGCGCTGGCGCGCGGGGAGCGGCCCCGTCCGGAGCTGACCGTGTCCACGAAGAAGTACCGCGTCCGCTGGGGTCGCCTCGCCGCGCTGGGGCTCGTCCTGGGCGCGCTGGGAACGGGCGGGTTCACGGCGGCGAGGGGCCTGCGCACGGCGCAAGCCCTGGTGCACCCCGCCCGCATCCCGGTGGCGCGGCCCACGGGCCCGGACGCGCTGCCGGGCCTGGAGGACGTGTCCTTCGAGGCCGCGGGGCGGACGCTTCGCGGGTGGTACGTGCCCTCGAAGGACGGGACGGCGGTGGTGCTGGTGCACGGCTTCGCGGACAACCGCACGCGGGTCCTCTTCGAAGCGCGGGTGCTGTCGGAGGCGGGGCACGGCGTCCTGCTCTTCGACCTGCACGGCCAGGGCGAGAGCGAAGGCGAAGCGGTGGGCTGGGGCGACAGCGAGCGCGAGGACGTGCGCGCGGCCCTGGCCTTCGTGCGGGCGCGGCCGGACGTGACGGCGGGGCGGGTGGGCCTGTTCGGCTTCTCCCTGGGCGGGACGACGGCCCTGCTGGTGGCGCAGGAGGACGCGCGGGTGAAGGCCGTGGCGGCGGCGGGCGCGTTCCCGGACCTGGCGGAGGACATGGGCTCCCACTACGGCCTGAGCACCTGGGCGGTGCTGTGGGGCCTGCGCCGGGCCGGCATCGACGTGGACGCCGTGCGGCCCGTGGACGGCATGTGTCGGCTGGAGGGCCGGCCGCTGCTGCTCATCAACGGCGGCAGCGACCCGGACGGCCCCCAGAAGCAGGATGGCCGCCTCTACCGCGCGGCCTGTCAGCCCCGTGAGCAGTGGGTGGTGCCGGAGGCGGCCCACGGCGAGTACGCCCAGAAGGACCGCGACGGCTACGCGCGCCAGCTGCGCGACTTCTTCGGCCGCGCGCTATGAGCGTCAACCTCCGGCGCGGGCGGACCGCGCCGGGGCACCAATCAGACGCGGCGGCCCTTGGCGACGAACTCCGCGCGGCTGTGGGTGCCGGTCTTCTCGAACAGCGACTTGATGTGGACCTTCACCGTCTCCACCGAGCCCCCCAGGCGGGAGGCGATCTCCTTGTTCGCCAGGCCCTCGTGAAGGCAGTCCGCCACGCTCGACTCCCGGGCGGTGAGCCTCTCCTTCCAGTCCGGACGCATCCAGTGGGCGCGCTCGTGCATGCGCACCTGCCACAGGTTGCGGCCGCCCCAGCTGACCGTGGAGGGACCGAACGTCACGTCCAGCCGGTCCGCGCCGCGCTCCAGCGTGAGGGACTCCAGCCGGGGATCCGCCGCGACGTCGAAGCGGGACAACGCCCGCACCCGCTCCACCCAGGCGCGGGGCACGCCGTCGCTGAGCTCGTGGGGCGCGAACCACCGCTCCAGCATCGGCAGGGCCGGCCCCGTGTCCACCACCTTCCGCCCCAGGCTGTTGAGCACCAGCACCGGGCTCCCCCCCATGGCGATGGCCTTCAGCAGGTCCCGCTCGAAGCGCAGGGCGTAGAACTCCTGCAGCCGGGCCACCGCCTTGGAGATGGAGGGGATGAGCTGCTGGAGGAACCACTGCGCCCGCACCGTGAAGGGCCGGGGGGACTCCCGGTACAGCGCGATGCCGCCCTTCAGGTCCTGCTCCGTGAAGAGGAGCGACGCCAGCACCCGCTTGAGCTTCAGCCCCGCGCCCTGGCTGCGCCGGAAGGTCTCCGTCTCCGACAGGGGCTGCCCCCGCAGCATCTGGACGTCGCTGAGCACGACGTTGGGCTGGACCACCGTGGCCCGGAAGACGAAGTCCTCCTGCACCCAGTCCGCGTAATCCTTGAGGAGGGGGTGGACGGTCTCCGTCTTCCACTGCAGCCCCGCCGTCCCATCCGGATTCGCGCAGCCCACCGCGAGGTGGTCCGCCTCGCAGAGCGAGAGGAGCGCGTGGGAGATGGCCTCGTAGACATCCTCCAGCGTCCGGGCGTTGCCCAGCGCCTCCTTCAGCTCCGCGATCAACGCCTGCTCACGCGACAGGAACTTCCGTGCCTTGCCCATGGGTACAACCCCCGTTTTCAATACCCAGCAAGTATTACGAGGGCGGAAACGAGGCCCATCCCTCCACGGAGGTATGACAGGCATGTCGGGCGTGGCCGCCCGCTCCACCCGGCGCGGGTCCCAAGGACGCATCCCGCGCCCCGCCCTTTCCGCTCCCCAACGGGAGGATGCCGTCGCGCTGGACGGCGCCCCCCCTGGCAGGTCAGCCTGGACCGCCTTTGGAGGATTCGACCCGCATGGCCGCCCCGCCGCCCCCTGACGCCCACTTCCACATCGAAGTCATCAAGCTCCTGCTTCAGGTGGCCACCAGCGACGACCGCGTCACCCGGGAGGAGATCGACGCCATCATCGACACGGCGCGCGGCTTCAGCGTGCCCCTGACGGAGCTCAGCGCCCTCACCCGCTGCCTCCAGGAGGGCCAGCCGCTCCCGCCGCCGAACCTGGGCATCCTGCGCGAGGACCCCAAGGCCGTGCTCGACGCGGTCCACGCCCTCATCGTCGGCGACGGCCACGTGCACGAGTCGGAGATCGCCATGGCCCGGCAGATCCGCGAGCTGCTCGGCATCGCCCCCTGAGGTCCCCGCCGGCGGCCCGGAGGCCCCGGGCCGCCGCGCGTCACGTCACGCGGGCATCTGGAGCGGGTGCGCGTCCTTGTGCTCGGGCGCGCCCGCGAGCCTGCGGGTGAGCCGGCGGCGCACGACGTCCACGTGCTCGCGGAAGAAGTAGAGGTTCTCCGCGTAGGCGAGCGGCACCGCGATGCGGTTCACCTCGCGCTCGGCCTCCTCCAGCCGCTTGAGCATGTCCTGGAGCATCTCCTGGTCCGGGTTCTCCTCCAGCTGGATCTCAATCTCCTTCAGCCGCGCGTACCACCGGTGGATGCGCGAGCGCACCCGCCACAGGAACACCGCGGGCACCGCGCGCCCCAGCGGCACCACCACCGCGATGATGGGCACCAGCATCACCCACAGCCGGTCCACCAGGTTCGCCGCCCAGAACGGCAGGTAGCGCTGCAGGAAGGGCACGCCCGTCGCGTAGTAGCGCTTCGCCTCGCTGCTCAGGGGGAAGCCCGCGGCGAGCGGCGCGGGGAACTCGCCCGTCTTGTCCAGGAGGCCCGCCGTGCCGTGGATCTCGCTGGCCGCGCGCATCAACAGATACGCGAGCGCCGGGTGCAGCGTGTCGCGCGCCAGCAGGAGCGCGTTGGGCGCGAGCAGCACCACGTCCTCATCCGGCACGTCCTTCGCGAAGTCGAACACGCCGCGAGGCAGCACGTGGCGCGACAGGTACGGGTAGCGGCGCGTGTACGCCTCCGCGCGCTTGAAGCTCAAGAGGCGCACGTCCTTCACCGCCGCCAGCTTCTGGATGCGCGGCGACTCCGCCGGCGACACCAGGAACACCGCGTCCACCTTGCCCTGCGTCAGCGCGTCGATGGCGGCGTCCCGCTCCAGCGGCAGCAGCTCCGTGGGCGCGGCGTCCACCTTGTTCGCCTGGAGCAGCGTCATCGCCAGCGCCCGCGTGCCGCCCTCCTCGGGCCCCACCGCGATGCGCTTGCCCGCGAGGCCTCGCACGTCGTCCAAGGGCTCGCCCCGGTAGAAGACCCACAGCGGCACGTAGGAGAGGCTCCCCAGCGACGCCACGTGCTCCGGCGCCTCCTGCCCCTTGCCGCCGGTGGTGCCGCTCTGCGCGAAGGCGATGTCCACCCCGCTGTCCTCGGCGCTCAGCAGCGCCACGCTGCCCACGGAGCCCTTCGTGTTGCGCAGCTCCAGCGTCACCCCCTGCTGCGCGAGGAACTTCTGGTAGCGCCTGGCCAGGTAGTTGAAGCCGCCCTCCTCCGGCGCCAGCGCCATCACCAGCGTCTTGGGCGGCGCGGGCTTGACGAAATAGAACGTCACCGCGAACGCGACCGCGATGACGAGCACCGCGGGGGCGATGGCGAACCACAGGTCGCGCCGCAACGTGCGCTTGAGCTGCGACTTCAACGTGTCCGTCTTCATGAGGATGCGCAGTATACCGACCGCGCCGTGCGGGGCCCCGCCGCACCCCGCGTCGGCCCAGGCAGGCAGGCAGGTCCAGACCCGGGGGCACTTGGCGCAACCCCTTGCGCGACACACCCTCCCTCCCAGGCCTTTTTGAAGGGGTGTGGCATGGGTTGGCGCGGCGGGTGGGTGATGTCTTTGCTGGTGGTGGGGGTGGGCTGCGGCGGGGCGCTTCCCGAGGAGCAGGCGGAGGCCGGTCTCGCACAGGAGCCCACCCCGGCCCCAGAAGTGACAGCGGAGGGCCTCTGCCTCCCCACCGACGCGGGCACCCAGCGGGTGAAGACGATCCTCCCTCCGTCGGAGCTTGGCATCCCGCGCTTCACGATGGGGCCGGGCGGCTTCGAGGACTTCCAGGGGACGCTGCACTTCGCGGTGAACTACGAGGACGGCCGCCGCGGCCTGTGGCGGACCACCGGCACGGACGCGGGCACCACGGAGGTGAAGGCCTTCCCGGCGACGGCCGGCGATTCGACGCCCCTGCTGTCGCAGCTCACCGCCACGCCGACGCGGCTCTTCTTCCAGGCGCCGGACGCGGCGGCCGGCGCCGAGCTGTGGGTGAGCGACGGGACGACGGCCGGCACCCGGCGGGTGAAGGACCTGACGCCGGGCGCCGAGGGCTCGACCCTGACGCACCTGACGGCGGCCGGCGCCACGCTCGTGTTCTTCAAGGAGACGTATGACGCCACGACGTCCGCCACGCGCTACGAGCTGTGGCGGTCGGACGGCACCGACGCGGGCACGGTGCGGGTGCGCGACTTCGGCACGGGCGTGGACGTGAGCTACCTGGACGCCAGGCAGGGCAACGCGCTGCTGTTCTTCGTGCGCGAGCTCCAGGGCGCCACCTCGCTGTGGAGGACGGACGGCACCGACGCGGGCACCGTCCGGCTGAAGCGGATGGACGCGGGCCCCGACACCTACCCCAACGACGTGCGCCCCTCCGGCGCGCTCACCCTCTTCAAGCTGGATGAGCGCAGCGGCCTGTCGGAGCTGTGGAAGACGGACGGCACGGCCGGCGGCACCCTGCGGCTGGCCTCCTTCGGCGCCACGCGCGCGATGCGGGTGGTGGGCGCGCTGGGCGCGTACGCGTACGTCACGACGACGTCCTACAGCACCCAGTACATGGTGCTGTACCGGGTGCCGCTCGCGGGCGGGAACCCGGAGCCCGTCGTCACCCTGCCCAACGCCTACACGTCGCAGGGCGAGGCGTTCCCCTTCATCGACGCCGTGAGCCAGGCGCCGGGGGGCACGAAGCTGTTCTTCTCCGTGGTCATCGGGAGCAACAGCCCCGCACCGCGCGACACGCAGCTGTGGGTGACGGACGGCACCGCCGGGGGCACCACGCTGCTGCGCCGGCCGCTGAGCCTGTCGGACGAGTACAGCTCGCCGGTGTACGCGGTGGCGGACAACCTGGTGTTCTTCAGCGCGCCCGAGGGCTCGGCGGGCATCGAGCCCTGGGTGAGCAACGGCACGGTGGCCGGCACGCGCCGCCTGAAGAACATCGACGCGACGGGCTCGTCCTATCCGCGCGAGTTCTTCCGCCACGGCGACCGCGTCTACTTCAACGCCTATGACGACACGCTGAACGCCCAGCTCTGGTCCAGCGCGCTGAAGAACACCTGCGTGGCGCCGGAGGACGCGCAGTAGGCGGGCGGCGCCTCCCCGCCTGGGCCCCGGGCGGGTGACCGTGCCCGGCGGAGGCGTGGGTGTTAGACACCACCTCATGCCCACCGTCAGCGACAGCGCCCGCAGCGCGGGACTCCGGCTCGAGCGCAGCCGGGCCTCCCGCCAGTTCGAGGGTCACGGCTTCCGCAACACCGCCCCCGTGGGGCCCGGCCTCCAGGGGAACCCGCTGCCCCTGCTGGGCGAGTACTTCTTCGGCGGCGCGCAGCGCACGCCGCCCGCGCCGCTGCCGGTGGACGACCCGCGCGGCGCCTGGGCCCGCGCGCCGGACACGGGCCTGCGCGTCACGTGGCTGGGGCACAGCACGATGCTCCTGGAGGTGGACGGGGCGCGCGTGCTGACCGACCCCGTCTTCGGAGACCGGGCCTCGCCCGTGTCCTTCGCGGGCCCCAGGCGCTTCCACGCCACGCCCGTGCCGGTGGACGCGCTGCCGGAGCTGGACGCGGTGCTGGTGTCACACGACCACTACGACCACCTGTGCCGCGGCACCATCCGGGCGCTGGCGAAGCGGCGCGTGCCCTTCGTCACCGCGCTGGGCGTGGGGCGCCACCTGGAGGCCTTCGGCGTGGCGCCGGAGCTGATCATCGAGCTGGACTGGTGGGAGGAGCAGCGGATGGGCCCGGTGTCCTTCCGCGCGGCGCCCTCGCAGCACTTCTCCGGCCGGGGCCTGGGCGACCGCAACGCGACGCTGTGGGCGTCGTGGGTGCTCACCACGGACCGGCACCGGCTGTTCTTCAGCGGCGACACCGGCCTCACGACGGAGTTCGAGGAGATTGGCCAGAGGTGCGGCCCCTTCGACCTGGTGATGCTGGAGGTGGGCGCCTTCCACCCGAGCTGGGGCGGCATCCACCTGGGCCCGGAGAACGCGCTCAAGGCGCACGCGATGCTGGGCGGGGGCACGCTGATGCCGGTGCACTGGGGCACCTTCAACCTGGCGCTGCACGCGTGGGACGAGCCCGTGGAGACGCTGGTGAAGCTGGCCACGGAGCAGCAGGTGCGCCTCTTCACGCCGGGCCTGGGCCGGAGCCTGGAGCCCTCGCGCGTGGAGGGCGTGACGCCGTGGTGGCGCGACGTGGGCGAGCCCCGGCTCGTGCCCCGGCTGGCGCCGTGACGGCCGGGTGACTGGCGCCAGGGCTCGACGCCTCCCCGAGCCCCGCGCGTAGAGTCCCGGGCCATGACCTGCTCCCTCCGGCTGCCCGTCGCGCTGTGCCTGGCCGTCCTGCTGTCGCCGCTGGGGGGGTGCGACCCCGCGGCCGGAGCACAACCCCAGACAGACGACCCCACCCCCGCCGTGACGAAGAGCGCGAAGCGGGGCCTGGCGTATGGCCACCACTCGGCGGAGGACCTGGAGGCGCTCTCCCCGGGGGTGAGCTGGTGGTACAACTGGTCGCCCCAGCCGGAGAGCGGCGCGGCCAGCGTCCACGTCGCGGAGCGCGTCTCCTTCGTGCCCATGGCCTGGGGCGGCACGCCCACGGTGGCCCAGCTCGAGTCGGAGCTTCCGGCGGACGCGAAGGAGCTGCTGGGCTTCAACGAGCCCAACTTCAAATCCCAGGCGAACAAGACGCCCCGCCAGGCCGCGGCGCTCTGGCCCGTGCTGGAGGAGGTGGCCCGCCGCAAGGGGCTGAGGCTGGTGTCCCCGGCGGTGAACTACTGCGGCGACTGCGTGTCGGAGGACGGCGTCACCTTCACCGACCCCGTGGCGTACCTGGACGCCTTCTTCAAGGCCTGCGCGGACTGCCAGGTGGATGCCATTGCCATCCACTGGTACGCGTGCGACGTGGGCGCGCTCAAGTGGTACGTGGGGCTGTTCAAGAAGTACAACAAGCCCCTCTGGCTGACGGAGTTCGCGTGCGGGGACCGGCCGCACGACGAGATCACCGTGGACGTGCAGAAGCAGTACATGGTGGATGCCATTGGCTACCTGGAGTCGGAGCCCGCCATCGAGCGCTATGCATGGTTCTCCGGGCGCAACAATGAGATCCCCGCCATCAACCTGCTGGGCGCCTCCGGCGAGCTGACCGAGCTGGGCCACCTGTACGTCACGCTGGCCGCCGGCGCCACGAAGCCAAACCCCTGACCGGGGTGAGGCGCCAACCTACACACGGGGTTGGACAGACGCGAAGACGCCTATTCGGTGGTCCCGGGATTCTGGGGCTAAGGTGGGCGGCCCATGGCGCTCGAGGCGGGGGACACCTTGACGAGAAGTTCCCGGAGGCCGCCACCGCCTACCGGAGCGCCCTGGCCATGAAGCCGGGCTCGTTCGACGTCAAGCTGGAGCTGGGCTTGACGCTCATCAAGCTCAAGCCCGGCACCCGCGCCGACCACCAGCAGGCCGTGAAGCTCCTGGAGGACGTCACCCGGAACAATCCCAGCCTCCGGCGCGCCTGGCTGGGATTGGAGACCGCCTACACGCTGACCGGAAACAAGACCAAGGCCCGGAGGGCCCACGACCGGTACATGCTGATGTCCCCCAGGTTCATGTCCAACCCCGCGAGGGCGCGGGAGCTGCTCAAGAACCTCGGCCGCTAAGCCGCCGCACCGGGCTGGAAGCCCAATCCCTCCACCACCTCCGCGTCCGTCAGCTCGCGCCACGCCCCCTCCGCCACGTCCAGCACCACGCGCCCCACCGCCTCGCGGTGCAGCGCGAGCACCGGGTGCCCCACCGCCGCGAGCATCCGCTTCACCTGGTGGTGCCGCCCCTCCGTGAGCGTCAGCGCCACCACGTCCGGCGCCCGGAGCACCGCCTCCGCCGGGCGCGTGGGGCCGTCCTCCAGCACCAACCCCTCTCGCAACCGGGTCAGCGCCGCTTCCGGCGCCACCCCCTCCACCCGCGCCACGTAGCGCTTGGGAAGGTGCGTCCGTGGCGCCGTCGCGTGCCGCGCCAGCCGCTCGTCGTTGGTGAAGAGCAGGAGCCCCGTGGTGTCCCGGTCCAGCCGGCCCACCGCGTACCACTCGAAGCCTTGGAGCTCCGGAGGCAGCACCGCGCGCAGCCGCTCGAACACCGTGCCCACGCCCTCTGGATCCGAGCCGTGGACCACCGGCCCCGCGGGCTTGTGGAACATCAGCGCCCGCACCCGGCGTGTCAGCGCGCGCTCCACGCCGTCCACCCGCACCCGCGCGCCCTCCCCCACCGGCGCGAACGGCTCCCGCTCCACCCGGCCCTCCACCTCCACGCGGCCGTCGCGGATGGCCTGCTCGGCCTCGGCCCGAGGCAGCACGCCCGCGCGGCCCAGGGCGCGCGCCAGCCAGTCCGCGGCGGGCCCCGCCGGGGCCTCCGGCCCCCTGCGCCTCGCGGCCTCCAGCCACCTGGGCGTCCGTTGCTTGCGCGCCATGCGTCCTCCCGTGTGCCGCCCGCTGTATCAGATGCGTCACGCCCGGGGATTCCCCGAGCCCCCCGCACATTGGAGCGAGCAGGCGGGCTTCCAGGGAGGCGCCCCACCGTTTGACTCGCCCAGGCGGCTCTGCGCATGTGCGCGCCCGCCGTGTCCACGCGTCCCTCCGACATCGTCGAAGCCCCGCCCGAGCTCGTCGCGGCCCTCGCGCCCCCGCCGCCCGGCCCCGCGGTGGCCTTCGTGCTGCGCCTGGGCCACGCCCTGCACCGGCACGGCACGCCCGCCCACCGCCTGGAGGGCCTGATGATGCGGGTGAGCGAGCGGCTGGGCCTGGAGGCCCGCTTCTTCTCCACCCCCACCTCCATCTTCGCCTCCTTCGGCCCCCCCGAGGACCTGCGCACCAGCCTCATCCGCGTGGAGCCCGGCGACATGGACCTGGAGCGCCTCATCCTCCTGGACCTCCTCGCGGACGACGTCATCCAGGGGCGCCTCTCGCCCACCGAGGGCGCCCACCGCGTGGAGGACATCCTCGCCCGCCCGCCGCGTTACGGCCCCGCCCTGCAGCTGCTCTGCTGGATGCTGGCCGGCGCCTCCGCGGCCCTGCTGTTCGGCGGCGGCTGGAAGGAGCTGGCCGTCTCCGGCGTCAGCAGCCTGGCCATTGGCGTGCTGGACCTGCTGACGCGCAAGCAGCCGACCACCGCCCGCGTGCTGGAGCCCGTGGCGGCGGTGCTGTCCGCCGCGTTCGCGGGGATCGCGGCCCACTTCTTCGGCCCGCTGCACGGCGAGGTGGCCACGCTCGCGGGCCTCATCGTCCTCCTGCCCGGCCTCACGCTCACCATCGCCGTCAACGAGGTGGCCACGCGCAACCTCATCTCCGGCACCTCGCGCCTCACCCACGCCGCGCTCATCTTCCTGCAGCTGGGCTTCGGCGCGGCCCTGGGCAGCCGCGTGGCCACGGTGCTGCCTCCGGTGCCCACGCCGTCCGCGCTGCCCGCGGCGACGCCCCCGGCGGTCGCCGTCATCGCGCTCGTGGTGGCGGGCTTCGCCATCGCGGTGCTCTTCCGCGCCCGGCCCCGCGACTGGGGGTGGATCGCCCTGGCCGGCGCCGCCGCGTTCATGGGCGCGCGGCTGGGCGCGCTGCTCCTGGGGCCCCAGCTGGGCGCCTTCGCGGGCGCGCTGCTCTTGGGCATGGGGAGCAACGCGCTGGCGCGGCTCCGCAACCGGCCCGCCGTCACCACCGTGGTGCCGGGCCTGATGCTGCTCGTCCCCGGCAGCGTGGGCTTCCGCAGCCTCGCGTCACTGCTGGAGCGCGACGTGGTGGCCGGCGTGGACACGGCCTTCTCCATGCTGATGGTCGCGGTGGCGCTGGCGGCGGGCCTGCTGTCCGCCAACGCCATCATGCCCTCGCGCAAGGTGCTCTAGAGGGCCCGGCCTCACGCCAGCCGCAGCAGGTACACGGCCGCGACGGCGACGATGAAGTACGGCACCAGCACCGCCGCGCCGGCGTACTCCTTCGCCATGCGCTGGCCGAAGAAGAGCGCCAGGAGCGACAGCGCGGAGAGCACCGCGCCCAGGTACGCGAGGAGCGGGTCGCCGCTCACCAGCAGCATCACCGCGCCCGCCGCGCTCAGCGCCCCGGCCGCCAGCTCCATCAGGGTGATGACCGCCAGCATCGGCGTCACCACGCCCTTGAGGGGCGACTTGGAGAAGTGCCCCGTCAGCCACCCCAGGTTCCCCTTCCAGTCCACGACCTTGTCCAGGCCGGACTGGAGGAAGAGGATGGCCAGGAAGACGGCGCACAGGAGCTGCGGGAGCCAGGGCGTGAAGCGGGCGGAGTCAAAGGGCGGCATGCGCGCACTCTAGCGCCCCCTGGGTCGCTCCCAAGCCCCGCGAGCAGGCAACCGGGCGGGGCGCCGGGAATGTCCCCGGGACAATCCGGCCGGGCAGGCTCCCGCCAACCGGTCCGGCGTCATAACTTCGCGGGGCCATGGCCTCCGATCAGGTAGCGCGACGCGTCTTCGTGGGTCTCATCCTGCTGTCCATCTTCCTGCTGTGCCTGGTCATCCGGCCCTTCGCGGAGGCGTTCTTCCTGGCGGCGGTGCTGGCGGGCACCTTCCACGGCCTCCACACCCGGCTCAAGCGGCGGCTGCGCGGCCATGGCACCGTGTCCGCCGGCCTCATCGTCACCGGCATCCTGCTGGCGCTGCTCCTGCCCCTGGGCGGCCTCACCGCCTTCGTCGTCGCGGAGGTGTCCGAGGGCGCGCGCTTCGTGACGCAGACCGCGCAGCAGGAGGGCATGGAGGGCCTGGTGAGCAAGCTCCCCAGCGGCATCCAGCACCCGGTGAGCAAGCTCATCGAACGGCTCCCGCTGGAGCAGGCGGAGCTGGACAAGAAGCTCCAGGAGCAGGTGACGACCCAGGGCGGCACCGCCGCCAAGGCCGTGACGGGCGCGGTGGCGGCCACGGGCACGCTCATCCTCCAGACGACGATGATGCTCATCGCCCTCTTCTTCTTCCTCACCGACGGCGAGCGGCTGGTGCAGTGGATCGAGAGCGTGTCGCCGCTGCGGCGGGGCCAGACGCAGGAGCTCCTGCGCGAGTTCAGGAGCACCTCCGTGTCGGTGCTCGTCTCCACCATCGCCACCGCGGGCGTCCAGGCCGGGGCCGCGCTCATCGGCTTCCTCATCGTGGGGGTGCCCGCGCCGCTGTTCTTCGCGGGCCTCACCTTCTTCCTCGCCCTCATCCCCGCCGTGGGCGCCGCGGTGGTGGTGCTCTTCGCCGCGGGCCTGATGTTCCTCAGCGGCCACCCGTGGGCGGCGCTCTTCCTGGCCATCTGGGGCGTGGTCGTGGTGGGGCTCGTGGACAACGTCGTCAAGCCGCTCCTGGCCCGCAAGGGCATGAACCAGCACGGCGCCATCGTCTTCTTCGCGCTCCTGGGCGGACTGGCGGCGTTCGGCGCGGTGGGCCTGCTGCTGGGCCCCCTCATCGTCGCCTTCTTCCTCTCCGTGGTGCGCATCTACGAGCGCGACTACGGCCGCCCCAACGCCCGGCTGGGCGACCCGGCCACCCCGGGCGGCCCCCTCCCGTCCGGCGGCCAGCCCGTCGTGCTCACCACGGAGTCCGGCGCCCCCATCGAGGACGCCGACACGCCGTCCAACCACTGACGGCCCGCGCCCGCTCAGGGCGTGGCCTTCACCGCGCCCTTCTTCTTGGGGGCCGGCGCCCCGGCCGTGTCCGGCCCCAGCTCCCGGAACGCCTCGCGCACCGCGTCCGGAGAGGCCGCCACCTTCGCGGCGACGCGGAGCCCCTCCGCGGGGGACAGCCGGCCCAGCAGGCTGCGCTCCAGGTGTTGATCCACGAAGGCCTGCGCGGCGTCCTCCTTCAGGTCCACCAGCGCCCCCTTCGCGTCCAGCACCGGCACCACGCGCGGGGAGTTGAGCAGCAGCACCGTGGGCACGTCCACGGCCTTCACCCGGCGGGCGACCTCGTCGCGCAGCTTCGGGTCGAAGTGGATGCCCTTCTCCTGCACCAGCGCGCGGATGCCCTCGTAGTCGCCGGTGGCCTTGATGACCATCAGCCGGGAGAGCAGCTCGCCCACGGCCTCGCGCATCTTCGCGTAGTCCGGAACCACCAGGTACGTGCGGCCGTCCTGCGTCACCTGCTTCACCGCGCCCCGCTCCTCCAGGAACGTCACCGTCATGTGGTGGCCGCGCTGGTGGTCCTCCTCGAACGCGTTGCCCACCTCCACGCGGCGCAGGTTGGTGAGCCCCTCCACCAGGAAGTCCCGGTACATCTGCTTCGCGATGGCCTCGTGGTCCGGCGACAGCTCCGCGAGCGCCGGGTCGAACGCGTGCCACAGCGCGACCAGGTCCGCGCGCGCCTCCTCCAGCGTGTTGTCGTACTCCTTGAGGAAGACGGACGGGGACTGGCCCTTCAGCTTCGGGTCCACCTGGCCGGAGGCGTGCCCCAGCACCTCATGGAAGGCCACCAGCCACTTGCGCGCGGTGACGGAGTACTTCTGGGCCTGCTCCCGGTCCTCCGCCGTGCGGGAGAACTCCAGCGCCAGCGGCAGCCGCGTCACCGCGGAGGCGGCGTCCATGACGTTGGTGATCATCACGCTCTTGCTGCCGTACTTCTCCCGGATGTGCTGCTCGTTGGGCAGGTTGATGCCCGCGGGCGGCTCCGGGTTGGAGGTGATGAGGTTGATGGCCTTGGCCACCGGCGGCGCGACCTTCTTGCGGCGGTACTTCTCCGGCCAGGGCAGCCGGTCCTCGAAGTACTGGGCCTTCTGGCCCATGAGGACCATGATCTGGTTCTCCTTCGCGTCGCGGTAGTTGACCAGCGCCTCCCACTGGCCCTTGTGGCCGCGCGGGTCGACGTACGTCTCGATGAAGCCCAGGTTGGCGTCCACCTTCGGGTCCACCTTGAGCCACGCGATGTTGTACGCGTCCCAGTCCTTGGGGCTGCCCGTCTGGAAGTAGCGCACCAGCTTGCCCAGCGCGGCCTTCTGCGCGGGCTCGGCGGACTTCATCGCCTCCTGGAGGTGCGCGATGACGCGCGAGAGCTCCTTCGCGTACAGGCCCGGCTTCACCCGGCCGTCCGGCGTGCCCGCGCGGAACACCTGCTCCGTGAGCTTGCCGTCCTGCTTCACCACGCGCGAGTTGAGCGGGTACTTCTCCTGGAACCCCGCCAGGTCCTTCTCCGTCACGCCGGGGCCGTAGGCGGTGTTGGAGGACGCGGTGAGGAGGTCCTGTCCCGCCGGCGGGGCCTTGGAGGTGAGCTGCGGCTCGAAGGCCGCGTCGAAGAGGGTGGGCTTCAGCTCCTGGAGCCAGGCCTGGAGCGAGGCCTCGTCCCTCACCGTCCAGGGCGCGCCGGCCGCGAGCGCGCGCGAGGCCCCGGCCGCGAGCTCCTCCGCGGTGAAGGTCGGGACGAACTTCTGCCCGGTGGTGCTGTCGTGGTTGCCGGTGTGTCCGTAGAAGCGCAGCAGGTAGTCCGCCAGCTTCGCGTCGAAGCCGGAGGCGGCGCTCTGCGCGTCCCGGCCGAAGAGCCACACGCCCTCCAGCAGCTGCTTCGCCGGCACCAGCTTCCAGCCGAGCTGATCCAACGCGATGTCCTCGCCCGCGTGCGCCGCGAGCGTCAGGGACCACGCCACGCGCTTCTCCGCCAGGGACAGCTCCGCGACGCCCGGCGCGAACATCTGGGCGACGGCGGTGTTGCCGGAGCGGGCGCGGAGGAACTTCCCGCCGGGGACGCTGAGGGTGGGCTGCGCGGCCTGCGCGGGCCCGGCGTCCGGGGCCGGGGGCTTCGGCGGGGTGGCGGGCGCGGCGGCGAGGACGGCGGCCAGCAGCAGGGGCTTCATGGCGGGCTCCGGGGAGACGTGATGGAGCGTGGCTACCCCGCGTGCGGGGTGGACTCAAGCGGCCCGTCGCCCGGGCCTCCCGGGGCGGAACGGCGCGGCCGCGGACCGGCCCCACCCGCCTGACGTCGCTCCCGCGTCAGCCCCTCCGGCAGGAAATGCGCGACAGCCCAGCGCGCCCACGCGATGATTGCGCTCAGGCTCCCGTCCATGGCGCCCACGCGTCCCGCCGGGGGACGCGCCGCGGGCGGGGGGCGGCCCTTCGCGGTATGAAGCACGCAGTGCCCAGAAGCGTACAGGTGGTCCCTTCTCCCCGCTCTCCGCTGGAGCCAACGCCCATGCCCCCCTCGCCGTCCTGGACCTCACCTCGCGGCGTCCTGCTCGCCGCCCTCCTCGCCTCAGGCTGCGCGAGCACCCCCCGCGCGGAGCGCTCCGCCCCGCTGCCGCCTCCGCCCACCTCGGTGGCGCTCACCGTGGGCTACGAGGAGGCGGTGCGGCTGGGCGCCGCGTTCGCGCGGAACCAGGGGCCGGCCCTGGAGCTGGTGATGGCGAAGCAGGGCGAGGCGTCCTGGTGGCTGCGCTTTGCCTCGCCAGAGGGCCACGCCCTCCTGGACCTGCGCGTGGATGGCCAGACGGCGGCGGTGGAGGCCATCCCCCTGCCGCCGCTCCACCAACGCGCGGAGTGAACCCACCAGGATTGGACTGTCTGCTATTTCCTGGATCACCCACCCCGCGGGGTTGGGGTATCCAGGCCCCATGGAGGATGCGCTGACGACCCTCATGATCGTGATCCTCGCCACGGCGGCGGTGCTGGTGGCGATGATCGCCTACGCGGCGGGCTACCTCACCGCGAACCGGCTGGGCCGCCTGATGCTGCTCGGCGGACTGGCCCTCCTGCCGGTGGCCGTCAGCGGCGCCGGGGTGGTGGCGGGCGTGCACGAATCGAGTCAGACCCAGTTCTGCATGGGCTGTCACGAGATGGAGCGCTACGGGCAGAGCCTCTTCGTGGACAACCCCAACGCCCTGGCGGCGGTCCACTACCAGAAGCGGCTCATCAGCCGCGACTCCACCTGCTTCTCCTGCCACACGGACTACGCGCTCTTCGGGGACGCGAAGGCGAAGCTCAACGGGCTGCGGCACGTCTGGGTCCACTACTTCGGGACCGTCCCCCCGGAGCCCCGGCTCTACCAGCCGTATCCCAACTACAACTGCCTCCACTGCCACAACGACGCGCGCGGGTACCTGGAGGCAGGGCCGCACCAGGAGCTCCAGGCGGAGCTCCAGAGCGGAGCGCGCTCGTGCCTGACCTGCCACGACCTCGCGCATGACCTGGAGGGCGTGAAGGCCCAGAACTTCTGGCTGCCGGAGCGACCGCGTCCATGAGCCACGACAAGCGCATCCGGGTGGCGGCCCTCGTCGTCCTTGCGGGGCTGCTCATCCAACTCTTCGCACGCCTCTCCTGGACCCCGCTGACGTTCGTGGTGTCCACCGCGGTGGGCGTGCCCCTGGTCCTGCTGGGGGTCCTGCTCTACGGCGTCACGGTCTGGAGGATCCTGAAGGAGCAGAAGGCCCTATGACGTTCTCCCCGTCCGACGCCTCGCGTCCCTCCGGGTCGGCCCGCCTCCACGCGGGGCGGTGGCGGGTGGGGCTCGTCGCCCTCCTCCTGTTCACGACCCCCATCTTCGCCGTGAACTCGCCGCAGGACGTCCGGCTGCCGCCGCTCCAGGAGCGCGCCGCGCCGGCGCCGGCGCTGTTCTCCCACTGGGGGCATGGCTCCATGCACTGCTACAGCTGCCACCCCGGCACGTTCCCGCAGGCCCGGCTGGGCTTCACCCACCAGGACATGCGGGAGGGCCGCTACTGCGGGCGCTGCCACGACGGCCAGACCGCCACGGCCTGGCGCTCCATGAACTGCGAGGCGTGCCATGCGCGTCGCTGACCTGGGCCCCTGGGCGCTGCTCGCCTGCGCGCTGGTGCTGTCCGTGCCCGGCGCCGCGCGAGCGCAGTCGCAGGAGGAGAAGCGGCGGCAGCTCCAGGAGCGGCTGGGGATCAAGCCGCCCCCCGCGCAGGCGGCGCCCGACGCGGGCGTCCCCGACGCGGGAGCGACCTCCCCCACTCCGGAGGCCATCAGGCCCCCGCCCGGCCCTCCCGCGCGGACGCCCGCCGGCGCGAACCGGCCGCGCGTCCCGGGCTTCGCGGAGGACGTCCGGCCCATCCTGGAGAAGGCGTGCAAGTCCTGCCACGGCCCGGAGGGAATGGCGTCCCGGTCCCGCTGGGTGCTCCGGGGCGAGCCCGGGGACTACGAGGCCACCCTGCGCTTCGTGCAGCCCGCCACCGCCGCCCAGAGCCCGCTGCTCAAGAAGGGCACCGGCACCGCGCTTCACGGAGGCAGGAAGGTCCTCGCGGTGGAGTCGGCGGAGTACGCGACGATCCTGCGGTGGATTGAGGGAGGCGCCCCGCCCGGCAAGGCACGCGGTGGCGCTCCCGCCGCGCCGGCCGCCGCCGGCCCTGGCGCGCCCCGTCCCTCCCACGACGGAGCGCCCGCGTCCGCGCATCCCAGCGCCAATCCGGCACCTGGTGCGACCACGCCTCCTGGCGCCAACCCAGTGCCAGGCACCGCCATGCCTCCTGGCGCCAACCCAGTGCCAAGCACCGCCACGCCTCCCGGCATCAACCCAACGCCCGGCACCGCCACGCTTTCCGGCACCAGCCCAACGCCCGGCACCGCCACGCTTTCCGGCACCAGCCCAGCGCCCGGCAGCGCCACGCCTCCCGGCGCCAGCCCAGCGCCCGGCACCGCCTCCCCGCCGGCACCCGCCGCTCCCGCGAGCGCGGGGCCTCCTTCCGAGGACGCCTCGGCCGCGCAGCGCTTCGCGCCGGGTGTCCACGAAGCGCTGCTGGCGGACTGCTCGAGCTGTCACGCCGCGGACGGGATGGCGGGCGCCAGCCGCTACGTGACCCACGCGGATCCGGAGCAGCACCTGCGGTCGGTGGCCCCCCTGGTCGTGCCCGGCTCGGCCGCCACCAGCCTCCTCTACCAGCGCGCGCGAGGCGACGCGCATCCGGGCGGAGCGGTGTGGGCCCCGGGGAGCGCGCAGTTGGCGCTCCTGGCCCGGTGGATTGACGCGGGCGCGACGGCGGCCCCCCCACCTGCCGCCGGGAACGCCGTCGCGGCCACCACCCCACCCGCCTCCACCGGGCCCGGGCCCGCCGCGGCCCCTCCGGCACCGCCCTCCTCCCCGGCCAGCCAGCACGGACCGGCGGGCCCGCACGGCGGAGTGTCGCTGGGGACCTTTCCGGGGCTTGGCTCGCTGAGCCTGAACGGCCGCTTCGACCTCAACTACGAGCGCGTCAACTACAACGACCACCCCTTCAAGTCGGAGGGGGAGAGCGCGCTGCGCAGCTACCACCACTTCCTCTTCCTGACGCGGCAGTCCGCCGAGGACCCGGTGACCCTCACCCTGGAGGTCCTGTCGCTCCAGCTCTGGGAGGTGGGCTACCGGATCAGCGGGGCCTCCTGGCCGGTGAAGGTGTTCGCCCGGGGCGGCAAGGTGCTGGTGCCCTTCGGCGGAGATCCGCTCTACCACCACAGCTACGGCGGGCTCGCTGGCTTCGACCAGCGGGTG
This sequence comes from Corallococcus sp. RDP092CA, assembly GCF_041903675.1. Lineage (NCBI taxonomy): Bacteria > Pseudomonadati > Myxococcota > Myxococcia > Myxococcales > Myxococcaceae > Corallococcus > Corallococcus sp. RDP092CA. Next base: position 144,068 of record NZ_JAYESI010000009.1, read on the forward strand.
CTCCCGGTGGTGTTCGCCCGGGAGGGGCTCACGGTGAACGTGGAGCGACGCCTGGGACCGCTCGCCCTCTCCGGTGACGCCTATGTCATCTCCGGCTACCGGTTGAAGCGCGCGGACGCGGTGCTCAACCTCCAGTCGGACCTGGCCCCGCTGGAGGACACCCGCCTGGGCGTAGGGGCGCGGCTCGGCGCCGCCTGGGGCCCCATCAACCTCTGGTACTCGCCGTACTACAACTCGCTGGGGTTCGGACGCCGCCTGTTCCTCCAGGCGCTGGACCTGGCGGTGTGGCGTCCGAGGGGCCTCCCGGTGCTGGAGCACTTCTCCCTGGGCGCCGGGCTGCTGCGCGCGGATGTCTCCGGAGGCGAGGCGGAGGGCTACGGCGGGCCGGGCGCGGACTACTACCACTTCGCCAGCTACCTGCAGCTGCGCTACCACCCCACGGACTGGCTCTACGTCCAGTACCGGCAGGGCCTGCGCACGTTTGGAAACCGGAGGGGCCTCATCCTGGACTCGACCGCGCTCACCCGGGAGGACGGCTCCAGCCACAACGTGGGGGTGGTGGCCCGGTGGCGCGGCCTGAGCGCCGGCCTCTTCCAGTTCTGGAACCTGGAGAAGACAGACGAGACGCCGGACGACTTCACCCGGCTGATGGTGGCGTATGAGTTCTGACTCCCGCATCCAGCCCGTGGCCGTGGGCCTCATGGCGGCGGTGGCGCTGGCCCTGGGCTGCGCGGACTTCGAGCGCGGCCCCGTCGCCGTCGACGCCGGCGCGCCCCCCATCGACGGCGGCGGCGATGGGGACGGAGGAGGCGCCGTGTCCTTCACGAGCGACGTCCAGCCGCTCCTCACCGCCGGCTGCCAGAGCTGCCATCGCAGCGGGGGCGCCGCGGGCAGCACCTCCTTCCTGCTGACGGGCGATGCCGACGCGGACTACGCGGCGGCCCTCTCCCTCACGGACACCTCCAACCCCTCCGCCAGCCGGCTGCTGCGCAAGGCCTCCGGCGCGGGCCACGGCGGCGGGGCCGTCTACGGCGAGGGCACCCCGGAGTACCAGACCCTCCTGGCGTGGATCTCCGGAGGCGCTCAACCATGACGCACTTTCTTCCCGAGGCGGCCCCCATGAGACGACCCCTCCTGCTCCTGGTCGGACCGCTGCTGCTGCTGGCCTGCGCGCTGAGCGCCTGCGCCAGGCTGGAGACGCCCCACCCGGAGATCCTCATCGACGGGCCGCACTCGGTGCTCGTGGGGCAGACGCTCCAGCTCACGGCCACCACGCGCGAGTCCACCGACGACGGCTACCACTGGGAGAGCGAGGACCCGGCCATCGCGACCGTGGACGACTCCGGGCAGGTGACGGGCGTGGGCGCGGGAGAGACCGCCATCAAGGTCACCGGCGCGAGCTCCAGGCTGGAGGCGCGCCACGTGGTGGTGGTGCTGGGCGCCCAGGCGGGCGACGCCGGCGTCGACCCCAGCCTGGTGCCCTACTACCTCGCCTGGTCGGGCTCGCCACACGCGGACACCACCGCCGAGGCCTTCTCCCACTGGAACGAGGACGGCCTCGTCCCCACCACCTGCGCGCGGTGCCACAGCTCGGAGGGCTACATCGACTTCCTGGGCGGTGACGGCTCCGCCCCCGGCAAGGTGGACGCCCCCGCGCCGACGCAGTCATTGGTCCGCTGCGAGACGTGCCACGACAGCGCCGCCTCCCGCCTGACCGCGGTGACCTTCCCCTCGGGCAAGCAGGTCACCAGCCTGGGCCCGGAGGCGAGGTGCGTGGTGTGTCACCAGGGGCGCACCGCGGGCAGGGACCTCGACGCGCAGGTCGCGGACGCGGGCGTGGTGGGCGAGGACACCGCCTCGCCCACCCTGGGCTTCACCAACATCCACTACTCCCCCGCGGGCGCGACGCTCTTCGCCAACCAGGCCGCGGGCGGCTACCAGTACGCGGACCAGCTCTACGACTCGCGCTTCCGTCACGTGCCCGGCTTCGACAAGTGCAACGAGTGCCACGACCCGCACACCACGCGCGTCCGCTGGGAGGCCTGCGCCACCTGCCACCCCGGCGTGACCGACGTCACGAAGGCCTGGGACATCCGGCAGATCGCCTCGCGCAACCAGGACTACGACGGGGACAACAACCGCACCGAGGGCATCTACTACGAGCTCCAGGGCCTGCGGGACCGGCTGCTGACCGCCATCCAGCGGTACGGCGCGGAGCGGGCCCAGCCCCTCTGCTACGGCAACACCCACCCGTACTGGTTCCGGGACACCAATGGGGACGGGACCTGCGCCCAGGACGAAACCACCACGGCCAACACGTTCGCCAGCTGGACGCCTCGCCTGCAGAAGGCGGCGTACAACTACCAGCTGTCCCGGGTGGACCCGGGCGCGTTCGCGCACAACGCGAAGTACCTCATCCAGCTGCTGCATGACTCGATTCAGTCGCTGAACACGGCGCTGACCGTGCCCTTCGACACGTCGCTGCTGGTGCGCAACGATCCGGGCCACTTCAACGGCGCGAGCAAGGCGGCGCGCAACTGGGACTCGAGCGAGGCCGTCCAGGCCAGCTGCTCGCGCTGCCACAGCGGCGCGCAGGGCTACCGCTTCTTCGTCCAGTACGGGGTCGGGCAGCTGGTGCCGGAGACCGGCAACGGCCTGGAGTGCTCCACCTGCCACGAGAGCTTCGAGCCGGACTACGACGTCTTCGTCCCCGCCCAGACGTGGCTGCCGGACGGCAAGACGGTGAACCTGCCGGGCCAGGACAACCTCTGCGCCAACTGCCACATCGGCCGCGCCTCCAAGGCCACCATCGACACGGCGCTGAGCGCGGGGGGCACGCCGCGGTTCCAGAACGTGCACTACCTGCCGGCCGCGGGGACGCGCGAGGGGACGCTGGCGAAGATCGGCTACGAGTACCCCAACAAGACCTACGCCGGCCGCCTCACGCACATGGGCGGGGTGCAGTGCACGAGCTGCCACGTCCCGGGCAAGAGCAACCACACCTTCCGCATCCAGGACGTGTGGAGCGAGCGCTGTGAGACGTGCCACGCGGACCAGCGCGCGGCGGAGCAGATCCGGCTCGTCCACGTGTCGGACTACGACGGCGACGGGAACACGGCGGAGCCCCTGGAGGCGGAGGTGGAGGGGATGGCCGCGCGCCTGATGACCGCCATGCGAGGGGTGACCGGCAACGGCCTCTGCTACAACGGCGACGTCAACCCGTACTTCTTCAAGGACACGGACAAGGACGGCGCGTGCAGCGCCACGGAGTCTGTCTCCGCCAACGCGTTCGCGCCGTTCACGCCGGCGCTGGTGAAGGCCGCCCACAACTACCAGTTGAGCAAGAAGGACCCCGGCGCCTGGGCCCACAACTTCAACTACGTCGGGCAGCTCCTCTATGACAGCGTCGAGGACCTCACGGGGGCGGCCCCCTTGAACATGCTCCGGCCTTGAGGGTGGAATCCGCGCTCGGGCACTCGCTCGCCGGGACACGCCCGGCGAGCGCGGTCGCCGAGGAACGCGGACCCATGAAGCCCCTCCTGCTCTCCCTTCCCTCCAAGCCGGCGCGCCTGGCCCGCTGGGCGTCGCTCGTCCCCCTGCTCATGCTGCTGGGGGGACCGGTGGCCTGCAACGACGAGGGGCCGGATGACCCGCGCCCCGACGGCGGCACCCAGACCACGGACGCCGGCACGGGCGCGGACGCAGGCACGGACACCGACGCGGGGACGGAGACCGACGCGGGCACCGGCGCCGACGCCGGCGCGGAGACGGACGCGGGGGCCGACATCGACGCGGGCACGGAGACGGACGCGGGCGTGGAGGCGTGCACCCCGAGCGGCTGGGTCGACACGCCTCCGGACCTGGGCGTCATCCAGGACACGTCGCTGGACATCGCGGTCCGGCTCCAGGCCATCCCGGGCCTCACCGTCCAGGAGAACCCCAACGGCGTGAACGTGCCGGCGGGCTACCGGCTCTTCCTCCTGCGCTACAACCAGCCGTCGGACCACGCCCACCCGGAATGCCAGCGCTTCGAGCAGCGCTTGACGCTGATGCACAAGGCGGACACCAGCCCGATGGTGCTCTCCACCAGCGGCTACAACGTCTCCACCGGCACGGGCCGCTCGGAGCCCGCGCAGCTCCTGGCGGCGAACCAGCTCTCCGTGGAGCACCGCTTCTTCGCGCCGAGCATCCCGTCGCCCGCGGATTGGAGCCACCTCACCATCCGCCAGTCAGCGGATGACTTCCACCGCATCACCCAGGCGCTCAAGCCCATCTACACCGGCAAGTGGGTCTCCACGGGCGGCAGCAAGGGCGGCGAGACGGTGGTGTTCTTCCGTCGCTTCCACCCGGACGACGTGGACGCCACCGTGGCGTACGTGGCGCCCATCGCGAAGCGCGACGACGAACGGTTCTTGACGTTCCAGGACACCGTCGGCGGCGATGCGCAGGTGGCCTGCCGCGAGCGGCTGTGGGCCTTCCAACGCGAGGTGCTCTCGCGCCGGGACCGGATGCTCGCCCTCGTGGACGCCTATGCCGCGGCCAACGACCTGACCTATTCGCAGCTGGGCCGGGAGCTGACGCTGGAGCACGCCGTCATCGAGACCTACTTCGCCTTCTGGCAGTACGACTCCGCGGCGAACTGCACCCGGAACATCCCCGGCACCACCGCGACGGACGAGGCGCTGTTCGACGCGCTGGACTACGAGGTCGGCATCAGCTCGTTCTCGGACCAGGGGCTCGCGCCGTACACCGCCTACTACTACCAGGCGGCGGCGGAGCTGGGCTGGCCCCAGCCCTACGAGAAGCACCTGGGCACGCTCATCCACTTCCCGGCCACCGACACGGGCGAGGTGTACTCGCCGCCGGGCATCCCGTTCGAGTTCCGTCCCGAGGCCATGCCGGACATCCAGACCTGGGTGTCCACGCAGGGCCAGCGCCTGATGTTCATCTACGGCAGCTACGACCCGTGGACCGCGGCGGCCTACACGCTGGGCAACGCGCAGGATTCCTATCTGTATACGGTGGCGGGCGGGAACCACGGGGCGCGCATCAGCCAGCTCCCGGCGGAGCAGCAAGCGGAGGCGAAGGCCACGCTCAACCGCTGGATGGGCATCGCCGCGCTGAAGAACGCGCCGAAGGCATCGCTGTCGGAGGAACCGCCCGTCTTCGGCCCCCACGTGCCGCCCCGGCTACGCACGGCGACGCACTGAGCACCGAAGCCCCGTTCGGGCACCCTCGACGCAGGCCCTCGTTCAGGAGAGGGCCTGCGGTGCAGCCGCCACGGCTCATGAAGCCATGGGGGACTGACATCGCGGCAACCCACGAAGCGACCACCGCGAGCCCATCATCGGCGTCGACCGCCAGGGCAGCGCGCCCCCGGCCCCCCGTGACGAAAACCTGTCCGACTGTCCGACAGGTTCACGGCCCCGGACCCGAAGCTGCGAAACCTGTCCGACTGTCGGACAGGTTTCCACAAAGCGCTCCCGGCGGGCGCCCCTGCCTATGCCCTGGCTCCGGCGCTGGCATCAGGACACCCACGCAGCCATCGTCGCGTCCCGCGCAACCTCGCGGCGTACCTCGCGCCGGCGAACCTCTGGCGCTCAGCTCCCCATCTTGTACGGCCCGCCCCGCTCCAGGGCCCGCTGGTAGGCGGAGCGCGCGTGCAACCGGTCGAGATAGGCCGTGAGGTTCGGAAACTCCCCGAGCACCCGGAAGGACTTCGCGGCCTCCAGCACGAAACTCAGCTGGATGTCCGCGCCCGTCAGCGCATCACCCACCAGGTATTCGCGGCCCTGGAGTGCTCCCTCCAGGTAGCCCAGGTGGTTCCTCAGCTCGGAGTCGATGCGCGGCTTGATGGGCGCCGCGGCGTCGCCCAGCCGCTTCACGTAGAGCAGCTGCACGATGGGCAGCATCGCGGAGCCCTCCGCGTAGTGCAGGAAGTGCGTGTACCGGTCCAGGTCCTCCAGCGCGGGCGCCAGCCGGCCCTGGCCGTACTTGCGCACCAACGTCTCGATGATGGCCCCGGACTCCGCCAGCACCCGGCCGCCGTCCTCCACCAGCGGCGACTTGCCCAGCGGGTGGATGGCCTTGAGCTCCGGCGGGGCGAACCCCGTCTTCGGATCGCGCTCGTAGCGGATGACCTCGTAGTCGAGCCCCAGCTCCTCCAGGAGCCAGAGGATGCGCTGCGAGCGGGATTCAGAGAGGTGATGGACCTTCAGCATGCGGGGAGGGCTCCTCGCGCCCGGAAGCGGGACGCGCAGGGCACAGTCTCCCAGGTCGCTCCTCCGGACCCACGCTGTCCGGAGGAGCGATGTTCATCACTAGAACGCGGCGCCGCTGGCGCGCTTGCCCGGCGAGCTGCTCAGGCTGGACACGCCCGTGTGCAGCACGAAGCTGGCCGTGGAGGACCCGTCCGGGCTGCGGTTGGCGGACACGCCGTCCGTGCCCGCGAGCGACGAGGCGAACGTGGCCGTGCTCACCACGGTGCCAGCGCTGTTCTTCACCGTGACGGTGTCACCGCTGTTGCCCAGGTTCAGCGACCCCGTGGACGCGGCCACCGCGCCCGGCGTGCCCGAGGGGATGCCGGACGCGCCGCCGAACACCACCACCGCCTTGCCCGCCGCCACCGTGGTGCCGCTGGCGAAGGTGTGGCGCACGGCCGTGCCGTCCGACACCGTCCAGCCGCTCAGGTCCACCGCCGCCGTGCCGCTGTTGACCAGCTCCACGAACTCGCCGTTCACATCCGAGCCCGCCTCGTTGATGAGCACCTCGTTGATGAACACGTTGCCCGTGCCACCCGAGCCACCCGTGGTGATGGCGAAGGCCGCGTTGGACAGGTCGTTCACGGAGGCGTTGCTCGCGTCGCTCACCCGCACCCACGCGCTGGTGGTGGCGCTGGAGGGCACCGTCCACGCCACGCTGCCGGAGGACGCGCCCGTGCTGGACGTAATCGTCGTCCAGGTGGAGCCGTTCAGCGAGTACTCCACCTTCACGTTGGAGATGCCGGACGCCGTCCAGGTGATGGTGTGCGACGAGCCGGCCACCCAGCTCTCACCGCCGTTGGGCGACAGCACCGTCACCGAGGACGTCGCGCCGTCCCCCGGGATGAGGAAGTCCTTGATGACGCCCATGTGCTGCATGCCGGACGCGCCGCTGTCGCCCGACAGCGCCGGAGAGATCTCAGAGATGGGCGAGTACACGCGCGTGTCCGCCACCAGGCCGTTGGCGAAGCTGCTGGAGCCAATCACCACCGCCGTCTGGTAGGCGCGCAGGTCGCTGTCCACCAGCACGTGGTCGTAGGGCGATTTGCGGCTCGCGTTGGTGTTGGTGTTGCCATTGCGGTCCGCCGGGTACGGCGACGCCGTGGAGACCACGCTGGAGAGGGTGCTGAAGGCCGCCTCGCTGCGGCTGCCGGTGTTGAAGTCACCACCGATGACCAGGTAGTCGCTCGCGGGCACGTTGGCGTTGATGAACTTCACCAGGTTGGACGCCTCCGTGTTGCGGACGCTGGAGTTACTCGTCAGCAGGTGCACGCTGATGGCCCACAGGTCCTTGGGCCCCGGGATGTCGATGCGCGCCCACGCGAAGTCGCGGTTGGACACCTGCGTGTCATCCCACTCGCCGGAGGCGATGATGGGGTAGCGGCTGATGATGCCGTTCGGAATCTGCGCGCCGGACTCGCGGTAGTAAGAGAAGCCCGTGCCGAAGGCCGTGTCCACGAAGCTGCGGATGTCCGCCGCGGAGTCCGTCTTGTAGTTGAACTCCTGGATCATCACGACGTCAGGGTCGGTGCCCTGGAAGATGCGGATGCCGTGGCCCGGGTCGTAGTCCTGGCCCGTGCCGCTGCTCAGGTTGGCCGCCATCAGGCGCAGCCGCACGTTGGCCAGCGAGTCCTCGCGCGCGACGAGCTCCGGCGCCGTCGCCTCCGCGTCCGCCTCCACCGAGCCACCGCACGCGCCCAGCGCCGCGCACACCAGCGTGAAGGACCACGTCCGCCAGGAGGCGGCGGGCCGCCGGAGGAGATTCTGTTTCAGGCTCACGTTGTATCATCCTGCTCCCGGCGAACCCGGGAGCCGTAGAGGTTCAGGGACATCACGGCAGGGCCGCGGACGCAGTATTCCGCGTACACGGCGCCACCGCCGTTTATCCGTCACATTCCCTGAAACGTTGCGTGAGCGGCGCCTCCCGTCCTCGGGGCGCGCGCAATGTTACGCATTGTTACATGGCGGCCGTGGTGGACAGCGCGACGAAGGCGTAGCGCAGGCCCTTGCCCAGGGTGACGAAGACGACGAAGGGAAGGGGCCGCACGCCCACGAAGCCGCCCGCGAGCACGAACGCGTCCCCCAGGATGGGCAGCCACGACATGAGCAGCGCGGGCGCGCCCCAGGTGCGCAGGTTCGCCTCCACGCGCGCCATGCGCGGGCCGTCCTTCTGCCGGCGGCGCTCCACCCAGCGGCCCACGGCCCCGCCACCGCCGCGAGACACCCACTGACCCAGGAGGTAGAGCGTCAGCGCGCCCAGCACGTTCCCCACGGTGGCCACCACGGTGGCCGTCACCGGCGGCGCGCCATTGTAGATGAGCGTGGCGAGCATCGCCTCGGAGGGCACCGGCACCACGGAGCCCGCCAGCATGGCGACGACGAACATCCCGGGGAGGCCCCAGGTGGACAGGGTGGAGGGCTCGGCGGGCATGAGAGGCCTGGGGCCATACACCCGGCGCGGGGCGTTCGTCTTGTCCGGCGTCACCGCTCCCCTGCCCGCCCACCCCGTCCCTCGGGGCCGGGGAGCTGTCCGGCGACGCGGCTCGCCCACCGGCAGGGGTTGTAGGCGCGAGTCGCAGTCTCCATCGTGCCTGTCATGCGACGCTCGACGCACGAACGGTCAGGCATGCGGACCATCGACACGGAGGATGAGCGGCTCGCCTCCCTGCTCGTCGCGGAGAACCCGGCGCTGCACTTCGAGGGCTCCCGCGACCTGGTGGTCCGGCTGCGCGACGGGCGCCGCTTCGTGCTCACCGTGCTGACGCTGGAAGCGCTGGAGGCCCGGCTGGGCGGCGCGCCGTCCTACGTGGCCCAGGGCATCATCCTGGTGCGGCGGCTGTCGGACGGCGCCCTGCTGCACGCGGTGCGCTCCGCGCTGGACCAGGGCATCGAGCGGTTCGGCACGCTCCAGCCGCCCATCGAGGAATGAGCCGCGGGCTCAGGGCGAGGGGGCCGGGACGAGCGGCCCCGCCACCTTGCGCCCCTGGCGCCACACGCCGGTGACGCGGTCCACTGCGGTGATGCTGGCGGCGGGGTCGCCCTCCACGAGGACGAGGTCCGCGCGCAGGCCGGGCTGGATGCGGCCCCGGTCCTGGAGCTTGAGCAGGTCCGCCGCGTTCCCGGTGGCGACGGCCAGGGCCTGGCCCGGCGTGAGGCCCGCGCCGACCATCAGCCTCAGCTCGCGGTGCTCCGCGTAGCCGGGGATGCGCAGCGGGGTGGCGCCAGAGTCCGTGCCGAAGCCCACCTTCACGCCCGCGTCGTAGAGCGCCTTGAGGTTGGCCTGGTTGGTGGAGAGGGCGTGGCGCGCCTCCTGGGCCTTGGGGTCCTCCAGGGTCTTCTTCCGCCACGCGGCGTCGGTGAGCTGCGCGCGCAGCTCCGGGGACAGCGCGGGCCGCAGGAGGGGGTCGTCCACGAGCTGGGGCTGATCCGCGTAGACGACGGTGGCCTCGTCCAACGCCAGCGTGGGCACGTACCAGACGCCTCGCTGCTTCATCGCCTGGATGAAGGCGGCGTCCACGGGCTGGTCGCGGACGCCGTGGGCGATGATGTCCACGCCCGCGTCCACCACGGCCCTCGCGTCCTCCAGGTCGTGGATGTGGGCGGCGACGCGGAGGCCCTGCTTGTGGGATTCGTCGATGACGGCCTTGTAGATGTCCGGCCTCATCTTGGGGACCTTGCCCAGGAAGCTGTCCACCCAGACCTTCACCAGGTCCACGCGGTGCTTCGCCAGCGTGCGCACGGCGGCGCGGGCCTCCTCCGCGGTGGTGGGGCGGAAGACCTGGTCGGGGGCGTTGTTCGTCATCGCCTGGGGCGGGCCGCCCTCCGGCACGCCGATGCCCTGCCCCGCGCCGAAGAGGTCCGCGCCGGCGAAGGTGCCCGCGTGGGCCTCCTTGCGCAGCTCGTTGAACAGGGGCCGGTTCATCCCGAGCGCCGTCACGGTGGTGACGCCGTAGGCGGCGAACTGGCGCAGCTGCTTCTCGACGTTCTCCCGCGTGTAGCTCTGAGCGCCCGTGGCGGTGCCGGACGTCAGGCCCACGTGGCTGTGGTCGGAGATGAGGCCGGGCAGCAGCGTCTGGCCCTTGAAGTCGATGACCTCCGCGCCCTTGGGCACCTTGACGTTGCTGGCGGGCCCCACGGAGACGATGCGCCCGTCGCGCACCACCACCGCGCCCTCCTCCAGCGGCTTTCCCCCGGTGCCGTCCAGCACCGTCCCGCCCCGGAAGACGACGGCGCGCGAGGCGGCAGGCGCCGCGCTGGCGGACAGCGACAGCAGCGCGAGGGCGAGCAGGGAGGCGGTCAGGGAACGCGTGCGCATGGGGCGGGCTCCTCGGGGGACGAGGAAACCCTAGGAGCGCGTCCGGACGGGGACAACCCTTGCCGTCCGGTGGCTTCGCCACGCCGTCACCTCCGGGGTGCGGAAGTAGAACCGTGGACAGTCGTTCGTGAAGAACGGAGCGTGACGGCCGCCGCCGGCCTTCGACAGGGCGAAGCGCTGCGCCTTGAACGCCCTGCGCGGCTTGATGCTGCCCGGCCTGGCCAGTGCGTGGCCACGCTCGATGTGCCCCAGCACGGCGACGTGCACGGAGGTCCTGGAAGCGGTGGCCTGTCGGGACATGTCACCTCCTTCCGCGAGTGCCTCGAAGGTCCGCGCGAATCGCATTGGAGGTCTCGCCACGCTGGAGCGCCGCTCGGCGGACCGGCACCCGCGCGGGTGCTGGCGGCATGCCCCTGGAAGGCCTGCGGTGCTACAGGCCGGATGCGCGCCGGACGCCTGGCGGGAAATGGACGCCGCATCGCGGCGCATGCGCGACTTCCAGCGGGAATCCCTGCGCCGTGATTATGCTGCCCGACCGATGGATGAACCCGGCCTGCAATATCCCGGAGAAGCCCTGCGCGGGTGGCTCCGGCAGTTCGCCAAGACGCCGCTCGCCGAACCGACGCTGAAGCTGCTGGTCGTGCTGGCGGACACGGTGTTCTTCGCAAGCCTGGGCCGGGAGGAGGGCGAGGCCACGCGCGTGCGCATCGCCTACCACGCGCAGGGGTTGCAGGGCCTGCAGGCGGTGCGCGAGACGGTCTACGTCGGCGGACAGAAGGGCAAGCGCCAGGCCTGGGAGACGCTGCCGCTGGAGCCCAAGTCGAGCATCACCGACTTCAGCGTGGAGGCGCTGGTGAAGCTGGCGCCCGCGGCGAACCTGCCGCGCACGGCGGTGGTGGTGGGGCCGCGCGAGGGCAAGCTGCGCATCCAGGGGCTGGCGCGCCGGGTCGAGTACACGGAGTTCCACGCGGAGGGCGAGGAGGACGTCTTCATCCTCCACGCGCCGGAGCCGGGCCACCTGGTGGTGAGCACGCAGGGGCGCGAGGTGTTCCGCTACGAGCAGGGCGCGCCTGTGCCGCCGGGCCGGCGCGTGGCGTTGCACGACCTGCTCTTCCACGAGGACAGCGCGGTGCGCGCGGCGCTGATGGAGATGTGCTCGACGCTGGTGGAGTCGCTGCCCAAGGTGCAGCCGCTGATGGGCGGCAACCGCGAGTGGTACGTGTCCAACGCGGTGCAGGGGCTCATCCGGAGGATGTCCGGCCTGCACCACGGCGGGCTCATCGCGTTCCTGCCCAAGCAGCACGACGTGGAGCGCTTCCGCACGCGCGGCAAGTACGTCCTGCCGTCGGAGCAGGGCTCGCTGCTGCGCCAGCGCTTGCAGCGCTTCGTGCAGGCGCGGGCGGACCTCATCAACGGCGCGTGGCAGGCGGAGGCCGGCAAGGCGGCGGAGGAGGAAGAGGATCCGGAGCTGAAGAAGGCCGCCGCCGAGCACGACGACAAGGCGACGGAGAGCGACTTCCAGGCGCTGGTGGAGAGCATCGGGCAGTTCACGGCGGTGGACAACGCACTGGTGCTGGGGCCGGAGCTGGAGGTGCTCTGCGCGGGGTATCAGATCGCCATCCCGCGCAGCGGTCCGCCACAGGTCTTCGAGGCGCGCACGCTCCAGGGGCGGCCCGGGCCGCACTACCCCATCAACCAGCACGGCTCGCGCCACCGGGCCGCGGCGGTCTTCGCGAACCAGCACTCTGGAGCCATCGTCTTCGTGGCGTCCCAGGACGGCCCGCTGCGCTGCCTGCACCGGCCACCCGGCAAGAAGAAGGTGCTGCTCTGGAGCCTCCTGCTGACCGAGGACTGAAGCCCGACATGCAGCGGCTGGGCAGGGCGCTGCTTCAGCTTGGCAGATGAGGCCGAGGCCCCAGGGATGTTCAGCGCGGGGAAGCCCAGCCAGGCCACCGCCGATTTCACATCGACGCGCCTGGAAAGCCGCTGGACTCCTCCGAAGCAGGCATCGGGAGGACGCCCACCCTCCGCGTCAACGTGGCCACGGTCTTCGCGGAGCTTGCACCCGATGACATCCGACTCTTCGCAGGACTGGGCTCCCATCAAGCACAAGCACCCGAGAAGGCAGGCCAGTACCGTTCCGTGCACGGCATGCGCATCGACCCGTCGCAAGTGGGCGACGCCAAGGTCTTCCGCACCTGGGGTTGGTCCATCGCCCTGACCGTCTCCGACGACCTGAAGACGGCGCTGGAGCGCACCGGCGCCACCGGCAGGGGGTTCATGGAAGTGGAGAGCCGCCCGCGGAGGGAGCCCGCCAGGGTCCTGGCACACGCCTCGGATTGTCATGGTACAATCCGAATCATGTCCCAATCCAACTGGAAGCCGCGCCTGAAGCGTTCCGAAGGCCCCCTGTACGGGGCGCTCGTCGACGCGCTCGCGGCGGACATCAGCGCGGGGAGGCTGCGCGCGGGAGACCGGCTGCCCACGCACCGGGAGCTCGCGAGCGCCCTGGGGACCTCCCTGGGAACGGTGACCCGGGCCTACGCGGAGGCAGAGCGGCGGGGACTCATCTGGAGCCAGGTGGGCAACGGGACGTTCGTGAAGAACCTGCGGGAGGGGGACCGCTACTCGCCCCAGCTCGACCGGACGCGCATCGACCTGGGGCCCACGGCGGTGCCCATCGTCCCCGGCGACCTGGGGCACCTGGCGCTCGCCGCCGCGCTTCAACGGCTGGGCGAGCGCGCGGACCTGGGCGCGCTCAGCGGCTATCAGGCGCACGCGGGCACGGAGCCCCAACGGGCGGCGGGGGCTCGCTGGCTGGAGCTCGCGGGCGTGCCGGCGACGAGCGCGAACGTCGTCGTGAGCAGCGGGGCCCAGCACGCGACGTTGATGGCGCTGTCCCTGCTCGCGCACCCGGGCGGCCTGCTGGTGGAGGACGTCACCTATCCCGGCGTCCTCGCCGCCGCGGAGTGGCTGCGGATGCCCACGCATCCGGTGGCGCTGGACTCAGAGGGGCTCGTGCCGGAGGCGCTCGCGGAGGCCTGCCGGAGGAGCCAGGCGCGGGTGCTCTACTGCACCCCCACGAACCACAACCCGACCACCGTCGTCATGCCGTTGAAGCGGCGGCAGGCGCTGGTCGAGGTCTGCCGGGAGTTCGACGTCACCGTCATCGAGAACGGCGCGCTGGCGCCGCTCGTGGCGAAGGCGCCCACGCCCCTGGCCGCCCTGGCCCCCGAGCGCACCTACCATCTGGGGAGCCTGTCCAAGGCGGTGCTGCCCGCGCTGCGCGTCGGCTACCTCCGGATGCCGGAGCCGTCGTCGCGGCAGGCGCTGGAGCACGCCGCCGCGGCGACTGTCTGGTCGGGGGCTCCCCTGCTGAACGCGCTGGCCACGCAGTGGGTGACGGATGGCACGGCCGAATCCCTGCGCGACGCGCGGCGAGCGGAAGCCAGGGCCCGGCAATCCCTGGCGGCGAAGATGCTGCAGGGCCACCCCTATGTCGCGCACCCCAGCGCGTACTTCCTGTGGATGCCCATCCCCGAACATCGCCGCGCCACGGAAGTGGTGGAAGCCGCCGCCGCACGCGACGTGCTGCTCGGCCCGGCGCACCTGTTCGCGGCCCGTCCGGGCCAGGCTCCCAATGCGCTCCGGGTGTCGCTGGGCGCGGCCAGCTCCCGCGAGGAACTGGAGCGAGGCCTGAAGACGCTGGCCGAGCTTCTGAGCGCCACGTCCCCGACACCGCGGCGCCTCGCCTGACGTCGTTCCCCTCGTTCCCGGAGCTCCCCATGACGCCTTCCCTGTCCCACCGCGGTGGTGGATTCCTGTCGCGTGCGCGCCTCGTGCTCGTCCTCATGGGGCTCGCCGTCCCCTGGGTGACGGCAGGGGCGGAGGAAGCCGGGGACACGCTCCAGGCGCGGCTGGACTTCTCGGAAGCCTCGTTCCACTGGGCGGAGCGGATCCGAGACACGCTGACACCGCCCCGGTGGCTGCCCGAGGGCGACCGGTTCATCTACTGGTCCAGGGTCGAGCCCTACCGGGAGACGTGGGTCCTGGTGGATGGGCGGCGGCGCACCCAGCAGCCCCTGCTGGACGCGGAGTCCCTGCGCGCCCAGCTCACGGCGCTGCTCGGAAAGCCCGGGGCGCTGCCCGCCGTCGTCCCGTTCAAGCTCACGCCCGATGCGAAGGGCATCGTCTTCACCGTCCAGGGCCGAGCGTTCTCGCTGGGCCTCACCGACAAGCGACTCGTGGCGCTCGAGCCCACGCATCCGGCCGCGCTGTCGCTCGCGCCCGGCAACAGCGTGTCGTCGGACGGAGGGCGAGTCGCGGCACAGCGGGGCACGGGGTTCGCGGTGGTGGACGCGAAGGGCGCGACCCTCCTGGAGCGCACCGGCACGGAGGACTCGCCCTGGCGGCTGCCCGAAGCCGCGTGGTCTCCCCAGGGGCGGTTCCTCGCGGTCTGGCGCGACGACATGCGGGGCATGCACCGGATTCCGGTGGTCGACTCCAGCACCCCGCTGGAGAAGGTGACGTGGGTCCCCTACTCCAAGACGGGCACGCCGCTGATGCGCTCGGAGCTGCACTTCGTCACGGTGGAGTCAGGACAGGTGACACCCGCGCCGGGCGACGCGGAGGAGCACTACGCCTGGTTCGCGGGCTGGCGCCCGGATGGGCGTGAAGCGCTGGTGCTCCAGCTCTCCCGGGATGGAAAGCGATTGGACCTGGTGGCGGTGGACCCTGCGACGGGCCAGCGCCGCCGCGTGCTGCGAGAGGAGCGGAAGGAGACCTTCGTGGGGGCGTTGGACTTCGCGATGGAGGGCTGGTCACAGCAGGTGAAGCCGCTGCCGGACCACCGGCACTTCCTCTGGATGTCCGAGCGCGACGGCTGGCGTCACGTCTACCTGTATGACGACTCCGGCAAGCTCGTGCGCCAGCTCACCCGGGGCGCGTTCCCGGTCCACTCCGTGGTGGGCATCACACCAGAGTCGGATGCCATCTTCGTGGTGGCCTCCGCGGGGCCCAAGGCCCCCTATGACCGGCGGGTGTACCGCGTGGGCATGTCAGGCGGGGCGCTGAAGTCCCTGACGCCCGAGCCCGGAGTGCACCGGCCCGAGCTGTCCCCTTCCACGCGCTACTTCGTGGACGGGCACTCCAGCCGCGAGCAGCCCCGGGTCTGGGACGTGGTGTCCACGGAGGGGCGTCCGTCCTTCCGCTACGCGAAGGCGGACACGCGAGCGCTGGCGGAGCTGCACTACACGCCGCCGGAAGGCATCACGGTCAAGGCCGCGGACGGCGTCACGCCGCTCCACGGAGTGCTCTACAAGCCGTGGAACTTCGATCCGAAGAAGCGCTACCCGGTCATCGACGTCATCTACGCGGGGCCGTTCACGACGATGGTGCCGTGGAGCTACGTGGGCTCGTATGAGTCGCGCTTCGCGCATTCGCTGGCGCAGCTCGGGTTCATCGCGATGGTGCTGGACGCGAGGGGCACGCCGGGACGCGGCAAGGCGTTCCAGGACGTGAACTACGGCCGGGTAGGCCAGACGGAGATTCCGGATCATGTCGCGGCGCTGAAGCAGGCGGCGGCCAGCCGGCCCTACATGGACCTGGAGCGGGTGGGCATCCAGGGTCACTCCTGGGGTGGCTACTTCGCGCTGCGAGGCATGTTGACGGCGCCGGAGTTCTTCAAGGCGGGCTACGCGGGAGCACCGGGAGCCCTGACGGAAGAAGCCATCATCAACGAGCCGAACATGGGCCTCGTGTCAGAGAACCCGGAAGGCTACGCGGCGGGGTCCAACGAAGCGCTGGCGGACAAGCTCCAGGGAGCGCTCAAGCTGATGCACGGAACGAGCGACGTGAACGCATCGCTGTCCACGACGATGCGGATGGCCCAGGCGCTGGTGCGCGCGAACAAGCACTTCGACCTGCTGCTCATGCCCGGCGAGGACCACAACCCCCGAGGCCGGTACTACCTGGATGATGTGCGAAGGTTCTTCCTGCGGGAGCTCGGCGAGCCCCGGTGAGGCCGTCCGCCCCTGGGGCTGGAGCGTCGCGCTCATCGTCTCCGAGGACCTGAAGACGGCGCTGGAGCGCACCGGCGCCACCGGCATGTCCTTCAAGGAGGTGTGAGGCCTTCACCCTCCAGGCCGCTAGAGTCCGGGGACCGGAGGACTTCGCCATGCCCCGCACGGACAGCTTCATGGAGTACACGCTCGAACTGCTGGAGCCGCTCGGCCCGGTGCAGGCCCGCTCGATGTTCGGCGGCTGGGGCCTGTACTTCGGCGGCCGGATGTTCGGCCTCATCATCCAGGGCCAGCTCTACCTGAAGACGGACGAGGTCACCCGCCCCGCCTTCGAGGCCGAGGGCTGCCGTCCCTTCATCTACCAGAGCCGGGGCAAGGAACAGCCCATGAGCTACTGGACGCCCCCCGCGGACGCCGAGGACGACGGCCGCCGACTGCTCCCCTGGGCCCGCCGCGCCGTGGACGCCGCCAATCGCGCCGCGATGAAGAAGGCCGCGAAGAAGGCGCCGACGGCGAAGAAGCCTCCGGCCGCCAAGAAGCAGGCCCCCGCGGAGAAGAAGGCTCCAGCAGCGAAGGAGCCCGCGACCGCCAGGAAGGCCCCCGCCACGAAGCGCCTCAAGCGGTCTTGAGGCTGGCCACGTCGCCGAGCCCCAGTTCGGCGATGGAGACCTCGCGCATGCGGAACTTCTGCACCTTCCCGGTGACCGTCATCGGGAAGCTGTCCACGAACTTCCAGTGGCGGGGAATCTTGAACGTGGAGATGCGGCCCGCGCAGAAGGCCACCAGCACCTCGGCCGTCAGCGACGCGCCGGACTTCAGCCGCACCCACGCCATCACCTCCTCGCCGTACTTCGCGCTGGGCACGCCGATGACCTGCGCCTCGGAGATGTCCGGGTGCGTGTGGAGGAACTCCTCCACCTCGCGCGGGTACACGTTCTCCCCGCCCCGGATGATCATGTCCTTGATGCGACCGACGATCTTGACGTAGCCCTCCGCGTCCATGGTCGCCAGGTCGCCCGTATGCATCCACCCCGCCCGGTCGATGGCCGCCGCCGTGGCCTCCGCGTTGTCCCAGTACCCGAGCATCACGCTGTAGCCCCGCGTGCACAGCTCCCCCGGCTGCCCCAGCGGCACCACCGCGCCCGTCTCCGGCTCCACCACCTTCACCTCCAGGTGCGGATGCACGCGCCCCACCGTCCCCACGCGCCGCTCCAGCGTGTCGTCCAGCGGGTTCTGCGTGGACACGGGCGACGTCTCCGTCATGCCGTAGCAGATGGTGACCTCCTCCATGTGCATCCGCGACTGCACCTGCTTCATCACCTCCACCGGACACGGCGACCCCGCCATGATGCCCGTGCGCAGCGAGCCCAGGTCGAACTCGCCGAAGCGCGGGTGGTCCAGCTCCGCGATGAACATCGTGGGCACGCCGTAGAGCGACGTGCAGCGCTCGGCCTGCACCGCCTGGAGCACCGCCAGCGGGTCGAACGCCTCGCCCGGAATCACCATGGTGGACCCATGCGACGTGCAGGCCAGGTTGCCCATCACCATGCCGAAGCAATGGTAGAAGGGCACCGGGATGCACACGCGGTCCTCCGGCCCGTAGCGCAGCACCTCGCCCACGAAGAAGCCGTTGTTCAGCACGTTGTGGTGCGACAGCGTCGCGCCCTTCGGGAAGCCCGTGGTGCCGGACGTGTACTGGATGTTGATGGGGTCGTCGAACTGGAGCGACAGCTCCCGCGCCTCCAGCACGTCGTCCCCCACGCTCGCGCCGCCCCGCACCAGCCGCTCCCAGTCCGAGTCCAGCACCAGCGCCTCGCGCAGGCCCGCGCACCGGGGCCGCACCTCCTCCAGCATCCGCGTGTAGTCCGTCTGCCGGAAGCCCTTCGCCAGGAGCAGCACGCTCACCCCCGCCTGGTTGAGCGCGTACTCCAGCTCCGACGTGCGGTAGGCCGGGTTCAGGTTGACCAGGATGGCGCCCGTGCGCGCGAGCGCGTACTGCGACACCGTCCACTCGAAGCGGTTGGGAGACCAGAGCCCCACCCGGTCCCCCTTCTGGATGCCCAGCGCCAGCAGGCCCTTGGCCACCGCCGTCGTCGCGTCCCAGAGCTGCCGCCAGGTGACGCGGTAGTGCTGCGAGGCCACCACCAGCGCCTCCCGGTCGCCGCACCGCTCGACGGTGCGACGCAGGTTCTGACCAATCGTCTCCCCCAGCAGCGGGGTGGTGCTGGTGCCGTGGGCATAGGACAGGGCGGTCGTCATGCCCGCATCGTCCCCAGGCCGGCCCCGGCGCGGCAAGCACCGGCGGGGAGCGGGGCCTCCGACCGGACGGCCGCGACGTTTTCCCGCCGACGGCATCCACGTCCGGAACCCGGCCGCGGCGCCCCCGACACCCGGAAAAGGCGAATCCCGCCCACACCCGCCATTCCCCGGACGGAAACAAAGAAAACGCCGCACCGACACGTTATCCTGACGCAACGCCCCATGGACGACCCGAACGCCCGACTGATTGCCACCCTGCTGGAGGCGCGCCAGCGCCACTGCTTCCCCCCGGACGTGCGAAAGGCGGCGCCCGAGTTCGTCGCGCAGGTGCTGGGGCTGCTCTTCCCCCACTTCGCGGAGCGGCTGGAGTGCAACGCCGCCGCCGTGCGCCGGGACGTCACCGCCGTGGAGGCGAGCCTCCAGCGCATCCAGGCGCTGCTCGCGCCGCACTACCCCGTCTCGGACGCGGGCCTGTCCTCCCGCTTCATGGCGAAGCTGCCGGACCTCTACGACTGGCTGCAACTGGACGCCCGCGCCATCTTCGAGGCGGACCCCGCCGCGCGCAGCGTGGACGAGGTGGTGCTCACCTACCCGGGCTTCTACGCCATCGCCATCTACCGCGTGGCGAACGCGCTGCACCGGCTGAACTTCCCCCTGCTGCCGCGCCTGCTCACCGAGTACGCCCACCAGCGCACCGGCGTGGACATCCACCCGGGCGCCACCATCGGCCGCGGGTTCGTCATCGACCACGGCACGGGCCTGGTCATCGGCGAGACGACCGTGATTGGCGACAACGTGAAGCTCTACCAGGGCGTCACGCTGGGCGCGCTGATGGTGGAGAAGGCGCTGGCGGACCGGAAGCGCCACCCCACCATCGAGGACGACGTGGTGGTGTACGCGAACGCCACCATCCTCGGCGGCAACACCGTGGTGGGCAAGGGCAGCATCATCGCCGGCAACGCGTGGCTCACGCAGAGCGTGCCCGCCCAGTCCGTCGTCACCCGCCGCAGCGAGGTGCGCGCGCGCCAGGGCGACGAGGGCCTGGACGTCCTCGACTACCAGATTTGAGCCTTCCCTCACGCAGTGCCCGTTCCCCATTCACAGGAGCCGCCATGAAGGTCGACAACATCCTGCAGACCATTGGCAACACGCCGCACGTGCGCATCAACCGGCTGTACCCGTCGCGCGTCTCGGTGCACCTGAAGCTGGAGCGCGCCAACCCGGGCGGCAGCATCAAGGACCGCATCGGCCTGGCCATGATTGAAGACGCGGAGCAGCGGGGCCTCCTCAAGGAGGGCAGCGTCATCATCGAGCCGACGAGCGGCAACACCGGCATCGGCCTGGCCATGGTCGCCGCGGTGAAGGGCTACAAGCTCATCCTGGTGATGCCGGAGTCCATGAGCGTCGAGCGCCGCCGCGTGCTCGCCGCCTACGGCGCCCAGTTCGACCTGACGCCGCGCGCCCAGGGCATGAAGGGCGCCATCGCCCGCGCCCAGGAGCTCGTCTCGCAGACGCCCAACGCGTGGATGCCGCAGCAGTTCGAGAACGAGTCCAACATCGAGGTCCACAAGCGCACCACCGCGCAGGAGATCCTCAACGACTTCCCGGACGGGCTGGACTACCTCATCACGGGCGTGGGCACCGGCGGCCACATCACCGCGTGCGGCGAGGTGCTCAAGGCGAAGTGGCCCAAGCTGAAGGTGTTCGCGGTGGAGCCGGTGAAGTCCCCCGTCATCAGCGGCGGCCAGCCGGGCCCGCACCCCATCCAGGGCATCGGCGCGGGCTTCATCCCCAAGAACCTGCACACGGCCATCCTCGATGGCACCATCCAGGTGGATGAGAAGGACGCCTTCGAGTTCGCCCGCCGCGCCGCGCGCGAGGAGGGCATCTTCGTGGGCGTGTCCTCCGGCGCCTCGCTGTCCGCGGTGAACCAGAAGCTGGCGGAGATGCCGGACGGCAGCCGCGTGCTCGCCTTCTGCTACGACACCGGCGAGCGCTACCTCTCCGTGGAGAACCTCTTCCCCGCGCAGTAGCGGTCACCGCGTGCCCGGCCCGGGGGACGCCTCACCCGGGCCGGTACGCGCGCACCAGCTCCACCAGCCGGTCCATCTCCTCGTCCGTGTTGTAGAAGTGCGGCGACAGGCGGATGCGCCCCCGCCGGACGGAGTGGGACACCCTCCGCTCCCCCAGGTACGCGCCGAGCGCCCGCACGTTCACGCCGGGCGACAGGAAGGTGAGGATGCCCGCGCGGTCCTGGGGCTCCGGCCCCACGTCGCAGCCCAGGCCGCGCAGGCCCGCGTCCAGCCGGGCCAGCAGCGCGCCAATCCGCGCGCCGATGGCGTCCGGCCCCACCTCCAGCAGCAGCTCCAGCGCCGCGCCCAGCGCGTAGATGCCGGGGTACGCCGCGCTGCCCTCCTCGAACTTCGCCGCGTCCGGGCGCAGCTCGAAGTGCGAGCGGTTGAAGTTCCACGCGTCGGTGGTGCTGCGCCAGCCCACCAGCGCGGGGCGCACGCGCGGCAGCACGTCCTTCGCCACGTACAGGAAGCCGATGCCGGAGATGCCCAGCATCCACTTGTGGCTGTCCGCGCTGAGGAAGTGCGCGCGGCTCCGCTTCACGTCCACCGGGATGCAGCCCACGCTCTGGATGCCGTCCACGCACAGCAGTACGCCCGCGCGCTCGCACAGCGCGCCCAGCGCCTCCAGGTCCGTGCGGTGGCCGGTGGCGAACTGCACCGACGACACCGCCACCAGCCGCGTGCGCGGGGTGAGCACGGACGCCACGGCCTCCGGCGTCACGCCCCCCCGCGGCGCGGGGATCTCCCGCACCCCCACGCCCCGGTCCTGGAGGTGCTGCCACGGGTAGACGTTGGAGGGGTACTCGAGGCGGGTGGCGACGGCGACCTCGTCCCCGGGCCGCCAGTCCAGCCCCTCCGCCACCAGCCCCAGGCCGTGGCTGGTGTTGCGCACGAAGGCCACCTCCTGCGGCGAGGCGCCGATGATGCGCGCCGCGAGCCCGCGCACCTTCTCGCTGTGGGCCTCCCAGCCCCGCTCATGGAGGACGCCGTGGTTCACCACGTCGTCCATCCACGCCTTCACCGCGGCGGCGGCGCGCACGCTGGTGGGCGCGACGCCCGCGTGGTTGAGGTAGAGCTGTTCCTTCAGGACGGGGAACTCGGCGCGGTAGGACTCAAACGGAGCGGGCATGGGCGGCGAGTGTAGCCACGCCTCCACCGCCCACGGCACCCTCCGCGGACCGCGTCGACTACAGGACGACCAGCAGGCCCAGCGACGCCGTGGGGTACACCGTGCGCAGGCCCAGGTTGCTGGAGCCCACCTGGAGCTCGCGCACGTCCGTGAAGGTGAAGCCCGGGCCCGCCCGCGCGGACAGGCCCACGCGCCCGGAGCCCGGCCGCCACATCACGCCCAGCGTCGGCTCCAGGAAGGCCGTCGTCGTGTAGTCCTTGAGGTCCGGCGCCGCCGCGCCGCTCCGCCGCGCGACGAACTCCTCCAGGCCCAGCGCCACCCCCACGAACGGGCGCACCGTGCCGTCCGCCAGGAAGGCCAGCGTGTAGCGGCCGTCCACGCCCACGCCGAAGTTGAGCTTCACGTCATGGCCGCCCACGTTGCTGAAGCGCGCCTTCGCGCCCAGCGACCGGCTCCACCCGCCCGCGCGCCCCAGCAGGCCGAACGCCAGCCGCGAGTCCTTCGACGGCGCCACCTCCGCCCGCACGCCGTACAGCGAGCCGTCCAGCGCGGGCGGCTGCAGCTCCAGCAGGAACGCCCCGCGCCGCTGCTGCTCCTGCCCCGTGGACGAGTACCCCACGTCCTGGGCCATCGCCGGCGCCGACACCACCGCCGCCCCCACCGCCGCTGCCTTCACCCACTGCATCGACCGCTTGGACTCGACTCGCATGGCCCATCTCCTCCGGTTTAGCCGGACGACTAATTTAGTCACACGACTAACTAAGGCCGACGACGCAGGATGTCAAGCCAACGAGCGGTCGCCGGCCTTGCGGGGGTGGGAGGCGGTGCCCTATGGGTCTGGGATGCCATCCCCCCGCCGTGGCAAGACGCCGCCTCCCCCCGCCGCCCCGGAGCCTGACGCCCGGGCGCGCCTCATCGCCGCCGGCCAGCGCGTGCTGGGGGAGCGGGGCTACGACGCCGCGACGGTGAAGGAGGTGGCGCGCGAGGCCGGGGTGAACCAGGGCCTGGTGCACTACTACTTCGGCAGCAAGGACGCGCTGCTCCTGGCCGTCACCCAGGAGGCGAGCCGCCAGTACCTGTCGGAGCTGGAGCGGCTGCGCGCGCAGACGCCGGCGGAGGAGCTGGCGCAGACGGCCTTCACCTGGGGCGAGAAGCTGGCCACGGACGCGCCGGGAACATGCCGGCTGCGCTACGAGCTGTTCGCGCTGGGCCTGCGCAACAAGGAGCTGACGCCCGCCGTCGCGCAGCTCCTGGGCCAGGGCGACGCGGAGATCGCCCGCACCGTGGCCCACGTGCGCACCGGCCACGACACGGCCCCCTCCACCGAGGACCTGCACTACGCGGTCATCATCAAGGCGTGCGTGGACGGGCTCGCGCTGCACCACCAGTTGGACAAGGGCTTCGACCCGCTGCCCGTGTACGCGCTCCTGCGGCGGATCATCCTCGCCAGCATCGAGCAGCCCGCCCCGCCGCGCGCCCCCTCGCGCAAGCCGAGGGCCCAGGGCCGGCGGGGCACGCGCCCGCCGCGCGCGCGCAAGGCGTCCGCCCCGCGCCGCCGCTGAGCGCCCGGGGTGGCGCCAGCCTTCCAACACACGCTCAACATTCAGTGGCTTCACCAACCCGGCGGGGCGCAGGATGCCCGCATGGACTTCCAGCCCTCCGCGAGGACGACCGAGTACCTGGAGCGCGTGAAGCGCTTCATGTCCGACCATATCGAGCCGGTGGAGGGCGAGTACCTCCAGGCCCTGCACGCCATGGAGGCCGGCGGCGACTGGCGCCAGTGGAAGGTGCCGCCCGTGATGGGGGAGCTGAAGGCCCGCGCGAAGGCGCAGGGCCTGTGGAACCTCTTCCTCCCGGACGCGAAGCTGGGCGCGGGGCTGAGCACGCTGGAGTACGCGCCGCTCGCGGAGGCCATGGGCCGCAGCTTCATGGCGCCGGAGGTCTTCAACTGCAGCGCCCCGGACACCGGCAACATGGAGGTGCTCTGGCGCTATGGCGCTTTGGAGCAGCAGGAGCAGTGGCTGAAGCCGCTGCTCGCGGGCGACATCCGCTCGGTGTTCTGCATGACGGAGCCGGACGCCGCGTCGTCGGACGCCACCAACATGCAGGCCACCGCCGAGCTGGACGGCGACCACGTGGTGCTCAACGGCAGGAAGTGGTGGTCCAGCGGCCTGGGCCACCCCAACGCGAAGGTGGCCATCTTCATGGGCCGCACGTCGCGGACGGGCGCGGACCGCCACCACCAGCACTCCATGGTCCTGGTGCCGCTGGACGCGCCGGGCGTCGAGCTCATCCGCATGCTGCCCGTGTACGGCGACCACGACGCCCCGCACGGCCACGGCGAGGTGCACTTCCACGACGTGCGGCTGCCAGCGTCCGCGATCATCTCCGGGCCGGGCATGGGCTTCGAGATCGCGCAGGGCCGCCTGGGCCCGGGCCGCATCCACCACTGCATGCGCTGCATCGGCGCGGCGGAGCGGGCGCTGGAGCTGATGATCGACCGGGGCATGGGGCGCACCGCGTTCGGCAAGCCGCTCATCAACCTGGGCGGCAACCGCGAGCGCGTGGCGGAGGCGCGGATCGCCATCGACCAGGCCCGCCTGCTCACGCTGTACGCGGCGTGGAAGCTGGACGAGGTGGGCGCCATGGGCGCGATGACGGAGATCTCTGCCATCAAGGTCGTGGCGCCCAACGTGCTCCAGCGGGTGGTGGACGACGCCATCCAGGTGCACGGCGGCGCGGGCGTGTCGCGCGACACGCCGCTCGCGGGCTTCTTCGCCCAGGCGCGCAGCCTGCGCATCGCGGACGGCCCGGATGAAGTGCACAAGGGCGTCATCACCCGCATCGAGCTCGCGAAGCGCGGCTTCAGCAAGGGAGGTTGAACATGATGGCTCCGGTCTCCATCCCCCTGGACGAGGGCAAGGCCGTGCGCTCCGGCGAGGCGCTGGACGTGCCCGCGGTGGACGCGTGGCTGAAGGCCCAGGTGCCCTCGCTCCAGGGCACGCCGGAGGTGACGCAGTACACGGGCGGCGCCTCCAACTGGACCTACCGGCTCAAGTACGCCAACCGCGACCTCATCCTGCGCAGGCCGCCCGCGGGCACCAAGGCGAAGTCCGCGCACGACATGTCGCGCGAGTACACGGTGCAGCAGGCGCTCAAGCCCGTGTACCCGGTGGTGCCCACCATGGTGGGGCTGTGCCAGGACCCGGCCGTGCTGGGCACGGAGTTCTACGTGATGGAGCGCATCCCCGGCCTCATCCCGCGCAAGCACCTGCCCAGGGGGCTGGACCTGGACAAGGCCCGCACGCGCCAGCTGTGCCTCAACGTGGTGGATCAGCTCATCGCGCTGCACGGCGTGGACCCGCAGGCGGTGGGGCTCCAGTCGCTGGGCAAGGGGCCGGGCTATCCGCAGCGGCAGATCTCCGGCTGGTCCGACCGCTACGAGAAGGCGCTCACCTGGAACGTGCCCCGGATGACGCACACGCGCGAGTGGCTGGCCGCGCACGTCCCGCCGGACATCAAGACGTGCGTCATCCACAACGACTGGCGCTTCGACAACGTGGTGCTCAAGCCGGAGGACCCCACGCAGGTCATCGGCGTGCTCGACTGGGAGATGGCCACGCTGGGCGACCCGCTGATGGACCTGGGCAACACGCTGGCCTACTGGGTCCAGGCGGATGACGACGCCTTCCTGCGCATGACGCGCAGGCAGCCCACGGACCTGCCCGGCATGCTCACGCGCGAGGAGGTGGTGGCGTACTACCTGGAGCGCACCGGCCTGAGGCCCGCCAGCTGGACCTTCTACGAGGTCTACGGCGTGTTCCGGCTCGCGGTCATCGCGCAGCAGATCTACTACCGCTACCACCACAAGCAGACGCGCAACCCGGCGTTCAAGAACTACTGGCTCATCGTCAACTACCTGGCCTACCGCTGCCGGCAGCTCATCAAGAAGGCGGGGGGCTGATGGGCGCGCTCTACTTCATCCGCCACGGCCAGGCGTCCTTCGGCGCGAAGGACTACGACAAGCTGTCGGACGTGGGCGTGCAGCAGGCGCGCGTCCTGGGTGAAGCGCTGCGCGCGCGGCTGCCGAAGGTGGACGCCGTGGTGACGGGCACGATGCTGCGCCACCGCGAGACGGCGGACGCGTGCCTCCAGGCGCTGGGCCTCCAGGTGGAGCCCGTGCGGACGCCTGGGTTCAACGAGTTCGACCACGAGGAGGTCGTGCACCGGCACACGCCGCGCTACGCGGACTTCGCCGTGCTGCGCGAGGAGCTGGCCGCGACGCCGGACCCCCGCCGCGCCTATCAGGGCCTGTTCACCCAGGCCGTGGGGCGCTGGGTCGCGGGCGGGCACGACAGCGAGTACCGGGAGCCGTGGAGCGCGTTCAAGGCGCGCTGCCTGGAGGCGCTGTCGGCGCTCGTGGCCTCGCTGGGGCCCTCGCGGACGGCGCTGGTGTTCACCTCCGGGGGGCCCATCACGGCCATCAGCCAGGACCTGCTGGGCATCCCGGACGCGCACGCGTTCCGGACGAACTGGACGCTGGCGAACTGTGGAATCACCAAGGTCATCTACAGCGAGCGGGGCCGATACCTGTCCACGCTCAACGAGCACGGGCACTTCGAGGGCGAACACCGCGCGCTCATCACCTACCGCTGAGGTGGGGGCTCGCGTAGCGTGGGCCCATGACGCGGTGCCTGCTCAACATCGACCTGGGGGAGCTGCCCGGGGAGGACGAACAGCTCTACGCGCTCGCGCACCTGGCGAACATCGCCTGCGGAGGCCACGCGGGGGACGCGGCGTCCATGCGGCGGGCGCTGGCGCTGTGCGAGCGCCACGGCACGCTCGCGGGCGCGCACCCGTCGTACGCGGACCGCGAGGGCTTCGGGCGCGAGGCGCTGGAGGTGGCGCCGGCGGTGCTGCGCGCGCAGGTGGCGGAGCAGTGCGGACAGCTGGCCGCGTTGGCCCGCGAGCGCGGGGTGCCGGTGCGGCACGCGAAGCCGCATGGGGCGCTCTACCACGCGGCCAACCAGTCCCCCCGGCTGGCGCGCGCGGTGGTGGACGGCGTGGTGGCGGCGCTGGGCCCGGACGTCACGGTCGTGGGGCCGGGTGCTGGCGCGCTGCGGGACGCGGCGCGGGCGGCGGGGCTCGGGTATGCGCGCGAGGGCTTCGCGGACCGGGGCACGCTGCCGGACGGGGCGCTGATCCCACGCGGTCAGCCCGGCGCGGTGCTGACGGACGTGGGGCAGGCGCGGGAGAACACCCTGCGGCTGGCCACGGGCGGCGCCGTGGACACGCTGTGCGTGCACGGCGACACGCCCGGCGCGGTGTCCCTGGCCCGCGAGGTGCGCGCGATGCTGGACGCGCTGGAGCAGCCTCCGGAGCCACTGGGGGACAGCGCGCTGCGGCTGGTGCTGCCGGAGGCGGTAGACCGGAGCCTGGCGCGCGAGGCCCTGCGCGCGCTGCCGGGCGTGCGGGACGCGGTCATCACCGAAGCCCACGCGTGCGTGTACTTCGACCCGGCGGCCCCGCCCGAGCTCCCCGCGCTCGCGCTGACGCGGCTGCGCGTCGCGCCCGTCGCCAGGGTGGAGCATCCGCTCCTCCGCATCCGCGTGCGCTACGACGGCGAGGACCTCCCGAAGGTGGCCGAGCGCGCGGGCCTGTCGGTGGAGGAGGTGGTGCGGCGCCACGCGGCGCGCGAGTACACGGTCCGCTGCGTGGGCTTCCTGCCGGGCTTCGCGTACCTGGGGGACGTGGAGCCGAGCATCGCGTGTCCGCGGCTGCCGGTGCCGCGCCCGCGGGTGCCGGCGCTCGCGGTGGGCATCGCCGGGGAGCGCACGGGCGTATATCCGTTCGCGTCGCCGGGAGGCTGGAACCTCGTGGGCACCGCGCTGGACTTCACCGCGTTCGACCCCACGCGCGGCGCGGCGCTCCAGCTGGGCGACCGCGTGCGCTTCGAGCAGGTGCGGCCATGACGGCCTGGCTCGAGCTCACCGGCCTGGGCGCGCCCGCGACGGTGCAGGACGGCGGACGGGCCGGGGTCATGCACCACGGCGTGCCGCCCGGCGGCGCGTGGGCGCCGGAGCTGCTCATCGCGGCGAACCGCGCGGTGGGCAACGCGCCCGGCGCCGCGGGACTGGAGGCCTTCGGCCGGCTGGGGCTGCGCGCCCGGGGCCGCGACGCGCGCGTGTCCGTGGATGGCGCGGCCCCCACCCTCCTTACGGACGGGGCCACGCTCACCGTGCCCGCGCCCACCCGGTACGCCGTGCGCTATGTGGCCGTGGACGGCGCGCTCGCGGTCCCCGAGGTCCTGGGAGGCCACGGCACGCTGGGCGTGGCCCGCCTGGGCGGCTGGGAGGGCCGGCCCCTGCGCGCCGGCGACCTGCTCCCGCTGGGCCCCGCCACGCCGGGCGGCGCCTCTCCCGAAGCCGACCAGGCGCGGCTCGCGGAAGCCCTGGACCCCCAGGCCCCGCTGCGGGTGCTCCTGGGCCCGGACGCGCCCCGCTTCGACGACGCGGCCGTGGCGCTCCTCCTGGGGAGCACCTTCACCGTGTCGCCCTCCAGCGACCGCGTGGGCCAGCGGCTGGACGGGCCTCGCGTGCCCCACGGCGACGAGGGCACCGGCACGTCGCGGCCCATGGTGCGCGGCGCCATCCAGGTCACCCTCTCCGGGACGCCCATCGTGCTGGGACCGGACCACCCCACCACCGGGGGCTACCCGCTCATCGCCGCCGTCATCCGCGCGGACTGGGGCCGCCTGGGGGCTCGCCGCCCAGGCGCCCCGGTGCGCCTCCAGGCCGTCACCCTCGAAGTGGCCCGAGACGCCTGGAAGACCCACCCCGCCAGGTCGGACGGGGCAACTTCGGCCCCGGCCCGGCCGATACTGGGGGCATGACTCCTCCGAAGATCGGCCCGCGCCCCACCCCTCTGACGCCCCGCCCGCAGGAGCCAGCCCTCCCGCCGCGCCCCCGCAACGAGGTGAAGCCCGGCGCCGGCCAGGGAGCCTCCCTCTTCGAGTCGCCCAAGGCCGGCAAGGCCCCGGTGGCCCTGTCCACCCCCGCCGCGGCCCCCCAGCAGGGCGGCCCGCGCCCCACGCCGGGCAGCTACCCCACCGCCGCGGACGTGGCGAACATCGCCGCGATGCAGGACCCCGTGGCGCGCAACCTGGCCATCACCCAGGGCTACCACGACCTGTCCGACGCCATGGGCACGCTCCTGGGCAAGGAGAACGCCAACTGGTCCACCTTCGCCACCTGGGCCTCGAAGCAGGCCGGCGTGAGCATCCGCCAGGAGGACATGCCCAAGGCCTTCGTGGACGTCCTCAAGGGCGGCGGCGTCATGGGCGAGGCCATGTCCAAGGTGGACGACCTGCTGCGCAAGCTGGGCCTGCCCGCCATGCCCACCGGCGACATCGCCAAGGCCGGCGCGGACGCGCTCAACGACGTCAGCAAGGCCATTGGCGACGGCAACCAGTTCGTCTTCCGCGAGGTGGGCCACGAG
This sequence comes from Corallococcus sp. RDP092CA, assembly GCF_041903675.1. Classification (NCBI taxonomy): domain Bacteria; kingdom Pseudomonadati; phylum Myxococcota; class Myxococcia; order Myxococcales; family Myxococcaceae; genus Corallococcus; species Corallococcus sp. RDP092CA. The sequence continues at coordinate 173,623 of NZ_JAYESI010000009.1, forward strand.
TTCGCCCGCTTCGTGGAGACCTTCCAGGGCGACACCCAGCTGGACCCCGCCAAGCTCCAGAAGTACCTGGACGGCTTCCCGGCGGACAAGCCGCTGCTCAAGGAGGCCTTCGGCACCTACGCGCAGGCCATGTTCGAGAAGGACCCGAACGCGAAGGCCGAGCTGATGCTCCGGGCCAACGACACCGTGGGCCTGCACGAGCAGACGCAGCTGCAGGGCTTCGTGGAGAAGGCCCTCAACGCCCCGGTGAAGGAGGTCTTCGCCAACATCCTCAAGAAGAGCATCGAGGCGGGCGCCAGCGCCCTGCCCTTCCCCGCCAACCTCGCCGCCAGGGCGGCCATCAAGTCGGGCGCGGTGGACCTCGTCGTCAACCCGCTGGTGGACAAGCTGGCCGGCGTGTTCCGGGGCATCGCCACCGAGCACATGATGAAGCTCGCGGTGCCCGGCGGCGCGCTGAAGCTGGGCAACGACCTGCCGCCCCCCGCCGGCATGGAGTCCACGCTCTTCCCGCCGCACCTGCGCACCATCGAGGACCCGAAGCTGAAGGAGCTGCTGGCCCGCCTGGACAAGACGCCCGACAGCCTCACCGGCACCGCCGCGAAGGACTGGAGCAGGCTGGACCAGCGGATGAACTACATCGTGGACCTCTTCCGCTCGCGCCAGTCGGATCCGCACCTCTTCGACCAGCCCTTCGGCAAGGAGGCGCACTACCCCGTGGCGCCCTCCACGCCGCGCCCGGCCGCGCCCGCGGTGTCGTAGGCCCCGCTCCCACCCCTTGGGGGAGGTCCGTCGCCGTGAATGCGCGGCGACAAGCTGCGTCTCTCCAGGCATCCGACGCACTTGAAGGAGCCCCCCATGTCGAAGTGGCTGCTGGCAACGATGGCGCTGTCCCTCCCGGCCCTGGCTCACGCTGGCGGTCCCCGCGGCAACCACGCGGAGCAGGTCCATGACCGCCAGGAGCTGCGGCAGGACGCGCGAGAGAGCCGGGACGACCATCAGGACCTGCGCCAGGTGGAGTCGCTGCTCGCCCGGTATGACTCTGCCCGCGGCCGCGGCGCGCGCCGCGACATCCTCCAGGTGGAGCAGGAGCTGCGCGGCTACGTGAACGCCGAGCTGAACGAGTCGCACCGCGAGCTGGCCCAGGACAAGCAGGAGGCCCGCTCCAGCGCCCGCGAGGTGCGCCACGACGGCTACCGCTCCGACGACCGCAAGGACCACCGCGACGACGTGCGCGACGTCCGCCAGGAGTCCCGCGCGCTCCAGCAGACGCGCTCCATCGCCCAGGAGCTCAACGGCCTCTATGGCCGGCTGGACAGCGGGAGCATCACGCGCAAGCGCATGCTCATCGCCGACCTGGTGCAGCTCGCCCGCGCGGAGACCGCGCAGAACCGCCAGGAGATGCGCGAGGACCGCCGCGAGGCCCGCGAGGACAAGGGCTGGCACTGAGGCCGGAGGCGCGCGGGGGACACGCCCGCGCGCCCGTCACGCGTCCCCGGCGGCCGTGAAGCCCTCCAGCCGCGCGATGCCCAGCTTCTTCATCCGGCTCTGGAGCGTGGACGGCTTGAGCCCCAGCAGCGCCGCCGCGCCGCCCTCGCCGTAGACGCGGCCCCGGGTGAGCGTGAGCACCCGCAGGATGTGCTCGCGCTGCACCGCCGCCAGCGTGGGCACCTTCACCCCGGCCTTCATCGGCTCCGGGGGCTCCTCCACCGTCGCGGACACGGCCAGCGCGTGCCCCCCCGGCAGGTCGAAGGACTGCGCCGTCAGCTCCTGGCCGCGCGTGAGGATGGTGGCGCGCTCCAGCGCGTTCGCCAGCTCGCGCAGGTTGCCCGGCCAGTCGTACGCCGCCAGCCGCGCCAGCCCGGACGCCGACACCCGCATGCCCCGCCGGCCCGTGCGCTTCGCCTGCTCCTCCAGGAGGAACACGGTGAGCTGCGGCAGGTCCTCGCGCCGCTCGCGCAGGGGCGGCAGCCGCAGGGGGAAGACGCTCAGCCGGTAGAAGAGGTCCTCGCGGAAGCGCTTCTGCGCGATGGCCTGGTGCAGGTCCACGTGCGTCGCCGCGAGGATGCGCACGTCCGCCCGCACCGTCTTGTCGCTGCCCACCGGCTCGAAGGCCTTCTCCTGGAGCGCGCGGAGCAGCTTCGCCTGCAGCTCCACCGGCAGCTCGCCAATCTCATCCAGGAGCAGCGTGCCCCCGTGCGCCATCTGGAAGCGGCCCGCGCGGTCGCGGTTCGCGCCGGTGAAGGCCCCCTTCACGTGGCCGAACAGCTCGCTCTCCAGGAGGCCCGCGGGGATCGCCGCGCAGTTGAGCGACACGAAGGGCTGATCCGCCCGCGCGCTCCAGCGGTGGATGGCCCGCGCCAGCCGCTCCTTGCCCGTGCCCGTCTCGCCCGTGATCAGGACGGGCGTGTCCGTCTCCGCCACCTGCCGCGCGCGGCGGGCCAGGTCCCGCATCACCGGGCTCAGGGACGTCTCCAGGATGCCCTCCGAGTCCCCGCCCAGCTGCGACTCCAGCAGCTTCGCGTGCTCGTGGTCCTGGCGGTGCAGCCGCTCCATCACCGCGCGCTGCTCCGCGCCCTGGAGCGCCGTCGCCAGCATCTGCCCGTACACCTCCACCAGGTCCACCACCGGCTGGGCGTACGTCTCACACTGCGCGCGGTCCAGGGTCAGCACGCCGTAGCAGCGCGCCCCCGCGCACAGCGGCACCACCATGCACGCGTGCCCCGCAGGGAGGTCCAGCACCCCGTCGAACGGATCTCCATCCCCGTGCGAGTGGTCCTCCTCCGTGAAGGCCCGCGCGCGCCGCGTCTCCAGCGCCTGCTTCAGCGACGGGAAGTCCGACAGCCGCAGCGAGTGCTTGCGCACCGCCTGGTTGGCGAGCGGTCCGCGCGCCGCCACCGCCTCCAGCCGCCCCTCCTTCAGGAGGAACAGCGTGGCCAGGTCGAAGGGGACCACGCGCGACACCCAGTCCAGTCCCCGACGGAGCAGCTCTCCCACCCCCTCTTCCGTGGTTGCCAGCTCGACCAGCTCCCGAGCATCCTGCGTCACTTCCGGGTGGCGCCCCATCAGTTCATCCGGCATGTGTTACCGATAATAGCGGCCCACCGAAATTGCAGTGGCGAAAGGCACCGGGATTTCGTTATGCACCCACCCGGCGTCACCGTCCCGCCGGTGCGAACCTCAGGAGGAGCCGTAACCTCCTGGAATCACAGCAGCTGAAGCACTGGCACGATGGCTGCTTTATCCCGTAGCAACTCACAACCTCTGGGGTGGACCACGGTGGCCCGCCCCCCATCCCCAAGGAGTCGAATCCCATGCTGACCGTTGGCGACAAGCTTCCTCAGTTCAACCTGAAGGCCGTCGTGAGCCTGGAGAAGGGCAAGGAGTTCAAGGACATCAGCAACGCGGACCAGAAGGGCAAGTGGACGGTCCTCTTCGCGTGGCCGAAGGACTTCACCTTCATCTGCCCGACCGAGATCGCGGAGTTCGGCAAGCTGAACAAGGACTTCAGCGACCGCAACGCGCAGGTGCTGGGGCTGTCCACCGACAGCGAGTTCGTGCACCACGCGTGGCGCACGCACCACCCGGACCTGAAGAACCTGCCCTTCCCCATGCTGGCGGACATCAAGCGCGAGCTGACCTCCGCGCTGGGCATCCTGCACAAGGAGGAGGGCGTGGCCCTGCGCGCCACGTTCATCGTGGACCCGGAGGGCATCATCCGCCACGTGTCCGTGAACGACCTGTCCGTGGGCCGCAACGTCAAGGAGCTGGTGCGCACGCTGGACGCGTTCCAGACGGACGAGCTGTGCCCCTGCAACTGGCAGAAGGGTGAGGAGACGCTCACCCAGAAGATGCAGAAGGCGGGGTAAGCGCGCATGGCTTCGCTCGAAGTCGTCCGCAGCGAGCTCGCGGACGCCCACAAGGACACCCGCCTCAACCTCTCCTCGGTCCTGGAGAGCACGAACCTCACCCCCGAGCAGACCTGGGGTGTGGCCGTCGCGTGCGCCTTCGCCGCCCGGAACGAGCGGCTGAAGGAGGCCATGCTCAACGAGGCGAAGCAGGCACTGGGTGACAAGGCCGGGCCGGTCATCGAGGACGCGCGTGCGGCGGCCTCGCTGATGGCGATGAACAACGTCTTCTACCGCTTCCGTCACATGGTCGGGAAGGAGTCCTACGCGACCAAGCGGGCCGGGCTGCGGATGAACCGGCTGGCGCAGGTGCTGACCAACAAGGTGGACTTCGAGCTGGTCTGCCTCGCGGTCAGCGCCATCAACGGCTGCGAGATGTGCATCCAGTCGCATGAGAAGGTCGTGCTGGAGGGCGGCCTGAGCGAGGACCACGTGAACGATGCGGTCCGCATCGCGAGCGTCATCCACGCGGCGGCGGTTGGACTGGAGTCCTAGTCCCCTCGTCGTTATCTCCCTGCTGTGAGCGGCGCCCTCCGGTGGAAGACACCGGGGGGCGCTGTCTTTTCCCTCGACGTCCCACCCCTCACCCGAAAGGAACGTGTCCGTCATGGCCCTCTACAAGAGCCCGAGTCCCCTCTCCGAGCAGGCCCGCACCGCCATCGCCGCCACCCTCAACGAGCGGCTCGCGGATGGGTTGGACCTGCACTCGCAGATCAAGGTCGCCCACTGGAACATCAAGGGCCCGCAGTTCGCCGCGCTGCACCCGCTGTTCGAGACCTTCGCGGTGAGCCTGGCCAACCACAACGACTCCATCGCGGAGCGCGCGGTGACGCTGGGCGGGCGCGCGTATGGCACCAGCCGCCACGTGGGCAAGCACAGCCACCTGCCGGACTACCCGCAGGAGACCTCGCGCGACCTGGAGCACGTGAAGCTGCTGGCCGAGCGCATCGAGGTGTACCTCAACGGCCTGCGGGAGAGCCGCGCGGCGGTGGAGGGCCTCAAGGACACGGACACGGTGGACCTCTTCACCGGCATCATCACCGAGTTCGAGAAGCACGCCTGGTTCCTGCGCGCCTCCCTCGAAGGCTGAGGCGGGGGCTGCACCGAAGCAGGGGGCGCGCTAGCTTGCGCGGTGTGAGCGACAGCGTCCCCCTGCATGCGTTTCGCACCGTGCCCCGCACGGGCGTCATCTTCGTCACCGCCGAGGCCTCGCGCCGCGGCTACCGCCCCGGCGACCCGGACTGGTGCAACCTGGGCCAGGGTCAGCCGGAGACGGGCGAGCTGCCCGGCGCCCCGCCGCGCGTGGGCTCGGTGACGGTGGACATGGCGGACCAGGAGTACGCGCCCGTCGCGGGCCTCTGGGAGGTGCGGGAGGCCATCGCGGGGCTCTACAACCGGCTCTACCGCAAGGGGCTGCCCAGCCAGTACGGCGCGGAGAACGTCTGCCTGTCCGGCGGCGGCCGCGCGGCCCTCACCCGCGCCGCGGCGAGCCTGGGCCAGGTGAACCTGGGCCACTTCCTGCCGGACTACACCGCGTACGAGGAGCTGCTGGACGTCTTCAAGGCGTTCACCGCCATCCCCATCCTGCTGGAGGGCGAGCGCGGCTACGCCTTCACGCACGACGACCTGCGCCGGGAGATCCAGGGCCGCGGGCTGTCCGCGCTGCTCTTCTCCAACCCGTGCAACCCCACCGGCAAGCTGGTGCAGGGGGACGAGCTGGCGCGGTGGGTGGGCGTGGCGCGCGAGCTGGAGTGCTCGCTGCTCATCGACGAGTTCTATTCGCACTACGTCTGGACGGGCCGGCCGGGCGTGCTGCCGGTGGAGAGCGCCGCCCGGTACGTGGAGGACGTGAACCGCGACCCGGTGGTGCTCTTCGACGGGCTCACCAAGAACTGGCGCTACCCGGGCTGGCGCATGACGTGGACGGTGGGGCCCAGGCAGGTCATCGACACGGTCTCCAGCGCGGGCAGCTTCCTGGACGGCGGCGGCAGCCGGCCCCTCCAGCGCGCGGCGATCCCGCTGCTCCAGGAGGACACGGTGGTGGCGGAGACGCGCGCCATCCACCACGCGTTCCGGGAGAAGCGGGACCGGTTCCACTCGCGGCTGGAGCGGCTGGGCATCCGCACGGACCGGGCGCCGGACGGGACGTTCTACGTCTGGGGCAACCTGTCCGGGCTGCCCGCGCCCCTCAACGACGGCATGGCCTTCTTCCGCGCCGCGCTGGAGCACCAGATCATCACCGTGCCCGGCGAGTTCTTCGACGTGAACCCCGGCAAGCGCCGCGCGCGGGCCTCGCGCTTCCGCAGCTACGTGCGCCTGTCCTTCGGCCCGTCGTGGGAGACGCTGGACAAGGCGCTCCACCGGCTGGAGGCGCTCATCCTCCGGCACACGCCGTGAGGCCGGCGGCCCGGCCCCGGGCGCCTCAGGGCTCGGGGGCCGGGCGCGACTGGAACTCCGCGGTGGCCATCACGTGCACCTTCTTGCGGTGGGACACGGGGAAGCCCAGCGCCGCCGTCCGCTTCACGCTGTAGCTGCCCGACGGGGCCATGGGCATCGCGTCCTCGTCCCCGCCGCCGTAGCCCCCGGCCCTCGCGCCGAAGGCCCGCGACTCCCAGATGCGCTCGGTGAAGCGGTGCAGCCCGGTCAGCGTCACGCCCAGCCCGGCCGCCACGCGGCGCGCCTTCTTCACCGACTCGCGGGCCAGCCCCTCCAGCCAGTCCTGCCGGGCCTCCGGCTCGTGGGTGTAGCCCCACCTCAGCTCGCGCAGCGTCGCCTGCTTCAGGCCGGACAGCGCGGCGAGCACGTCCCCCACCCGCCCCATGTCCACCAGGCGGATGCGCACCGTGTAGAGGGCGGACGAGGAGCGCGTGAGCAGCCCCTCCGTGGTCTCCGCCTGCACCGACTGGAGGGTGAAGGCCGTGGCCGGCACGCCCAGGTCCGCCATGGAGCGCACCAGCGCGGCCACCTCCTTCGCGTTGGCGAAGGCCGCGCTGCCGGTGAAGAACGCGGACGCCTTCACGTCCACCACCGCGTCCACGTGGTCCGCCTCCAGCTCGTGCTCGGCGAACAGCTCCACGACGATGACTCCCGACTCGGCTGCGGCTCGCTCCGACATGCGTCTCCCGGGGTGGTGACTGGCACGGCGAGTATAGGCCCACGACGGACGCCGGAGGGCGTGCCTATGCTCGCGCCCACGACCATGCGACGCATCCCGTCCCGGCTGTGGCTGCTGTGCGCGCTGTACTTCGTGCAGGGGCTGCCCTTCGGCTTCCAGGTGACGGCGCTGCCCGTCTACCTGCGCTCGCGCGGCGTGTCGCTGGCCGCGCTGGGGTTCGCGGGCGCGCTGTCCCTGCCGTGGCTGCTCAAGGCCCTGTGGGCCCCGCTGGTGGACCGCTACGGCTCCGCGCGCGTGGGGCGCAGGCGCTCGTGGATCCTCCCCATGCAGGCGGGCCTGGCGCTCGCGTGCGCGCTGGCGGCCCTCGCGGCGGGGCGGGGCTCGCTGCCGCTCTTGCTGGGCCTCATCTTCGTGATGAACCTCTTCGCCGCGACGCAGGACATCGCGGTGGACGGCTTCGCGGTGGACCTCCTGCGGCCGGAGGAGCTGGGCCTGGGCAACACCGCGCAGGTGGTGGGCTACAAGCTGGGCATGCTCACCGGCGGCGGGCTGCTGGTGTGGGCCAGCGCGCGCATCGGCTGGTCCGGGCTGTTCCTCGCCATGGCGGTGCTGTGCCTGGCCGTCTTCACCGTCGTCCTCTTCGTGCGCGAGCCGTCCCCGCGCGAGGCCGAAGGGCGGGAGGCGCCGCGGCTGGACTGGCCCGCCCTCGGGGCCCGCCTCAAGGCCGCGCTCACCGTGCCGGGCACCGGGTGGCTGCTGCTCTTCATCGGCACGTACAAGCTGGGCGAGACGATGTCCGACGTCCTCTACAAGCCCTTCCTCGTGGACGCGGGCTATACCGCCGGCCAGATCGGCCTGTGGGTGGGCACGTGGGGCACCGCCGCGTCGCTGCTGGGCTCCACGTGCGGAGGGCTCCTCGCCGCGCGCCTGCCGCTGCTCCGGGCCGTGGCGCTCACCGGCACGCTGCGCCTGCTGCCGCTCGCGGGGCGGTGGCTGCTCGCGCGGGCGGGCATCAGCGACGCGGGCGTGCTGGGCGTCACGCTCACCGAGGAGTTCTTCGGCGGCGCGCTCACCACGGTGATGTTCGCGTTCATGATGTCGCGCACGGACCGGAGGATTGGCGCCACGCACTACACGCTGCTGGCCAGCGTGGAGGTCGCGGGCAAGGCCCCGGCGGGGCCGCTGGCGGGCCTGCTCGCGGATCCGAGGTACGGCGACCTGGGCTACGCGAACCTCTTCCTCCTGGGCGTCGCGCTGTCCGCCGCGTTCCTCGCGCTGCTCGCGCCCCTGCGCCGCCACGCGCCCGCCCCCACGGCACCGCGGCCCGCGGCGTGCCGGTGAGCGCCACGGGCTGGAGCCGCCGCGGCCGCGGCGCGCGACACGCAGGGCTTCGCCATCGCGGCGGTGAGCACGGACCGCCGCGTCGTGCGGATGCGCTCCGTGACGGCGTCCGCGGACGGACGTGACGCACCGCCGCAAGCGCGCCGGGGGGCCGCCTGCGCGCTTGCGGTCCCCGCCGCCTCCGTTCATTGATGCGCAGCACACGCCCCGGGCGGTCGGAAAGCGCGCGCTTTGCCGCCCGGGGCTTCACGCAGCACCGGAGGAGACACCATGGCGGAGATGAAGACGTATACGGGCGGCTGCCACTGTGGACAGGTTCGCTACGAGGCGACCACGGACCTGGCGCAGGTGGTCAGCTGCAACTGTTCCATCTGCCACAAGCTCGGCGCGGTGCTCACGTTCGTCCCGCCGGAGCAGTTCAAGTCCCTCTCCGGCGCGGACGTGGTGAAGACCTACCAGTTCAACAAGAAGGTCATCAACCACCTGCACTGCCCCACCTGCGGCGTGGAGTCCTACGCCATGGGCAAGGGCCCGGACGGCAAGGCGATGTTCGCCGTCAACCTGCGCTGCGTGGACGGCGTGGACCTGTCCACGCTCAAGCCCTTCCCCTACAACGGCCGGGACGCCTGAGGCTCACGCCCGGCGGGCCCGCCACATCAGGCCGGCGGCGAGGACCGCCGCGGAAGGAGCGGCCCACGGAAGGGACCTCCGCAGCCGGTGCTCCCAGACGTCCACCCGGTCCGCCAGGAGCAGCATCATCCAGTGGCCGGGCTTGTGGTCCGGCTTCGCGTAGGCCGCCTTGCGCAAGAGGCCGCTCAGCCCCTTCGGGGGCTGGGCGGTGCCGAACACCGGCGGCATCTGCTTGCGGCCGGCGTGCTTGAACACCGGCACCTCCGCGTGCTGCGGCGCGATGGGCACGCGCGCGCCCGCCAGCGGCCTGGGCGCCGTCTCCATGGGGACGCCCGGGCGGTTGGCGGGGTCCTGGTCCACGGCCAGGGTCGGGGGGGCCTTCACCCGCGCCTTCGCGGGGCCGCTCTTCGCGCGGCGGGGCTTGTGCGTCGTCTTCTGGGGCATGGTGTGCCTCCTGTCAGGGCGGGAGTTCGTTCACGCGTGGCCGTGCGGCATGAGGACGCACTTCACGCACCCGTCGCGCTTCTGCGCGAACAGGTGGTAGGCGTCCGGCGCCTGCTCCAGCGGGAAGCGGTGGGTGATGATGCCCTTCGCGTCGATGCGGCCCTTCTGGATGTGCTCCAGGAGGTGCGGCATGTACCGGCGCGTGTTCGCCTGGTTCATGCGCAGCGTCAGGCCCTTGTTCATCGCGGTGCCAATGGGCACGAAGTTCCACGGCGGCCCGTACACGCCGATGATGGAGACGTTGCCGCCCTTGCGCACGGAGTTGATGCACCACTCGATGACGGTGGGCGCGCCCGCCTCCAGCTTCAGCCCCAGGCCCAGCACGCGGTGCGCGCGCGAGCCCTCGGCCTCCATGCCCACCGCGTCGATGCAGACGTCCGGGCCGCGGCCCTCGAAGAGCTCCTTCAGGCGCAGGACGATGTCGTCCACCTCCTTGAAGTTCACCGTCTCCACCTGGGCGAACCTCCGCGCGAACTCCAGGCGGTACGGCACATGGTCCACCGCCACCACGCGGCCGGCGCCCATCAGCCACGCGGACTTCATCGCGAAGAGGCCCACCGGGCCCGCGCCGAACACCACGACCGTCTCGCCGCCCTTGATCTCGCCCATCTCCGCGGCCTGGTAGCCGGTGGGCAGGATGTCGGAGAGGAAGAGGACGGACTCGTCGTCCATGGCGTCCGGAATCTTCATGGGCCCCACGTCCGCGAAGGGCACGCGCACGTACTCGGCCTGACCGCCGTCGAAGCCGCCCGTGGTGTGGGAGTAGCCGTAGACGCCGGAGGCCACGTCGCTGCCGGGGTTGCTGTTCTCGCAGTTCCCGGTGAGCCCGCGCTGGCAGTAGAAGCAGGTGCCGCAGGAGATGTTGAAGGGCACCACCACGCGGTCGCCCTTCTTCAGCTGCGACACCTCCTTGCCCACCTCCTCCACCACGCCGGTGAACTCGTGGCCGAAGGTGCAGCCCACGCGCGTGTCCGGCACCAGGCCGTGCAGCAGGTGCAGGTCCGAGCCGCAGATGGCGGCGCGGGTCACCTTGAGGACCACGTCCTGGGGGTGCTCGATGCGGGGGTCGGGCTTCTGCTCCACCTGGACGCGATAGGGGCCCTGGTATGTGAGTGCGCGCATGCGGGGTGAGTCCTCCGTTCCCTTACGGGTGAGGACGCCCGCGCGGTAAGACAAGGGACGGTGCGCTCCCAGCCCTCGCTCGGCTAGCCGGCCTCCGGCGGTGCGAAGGTGCCCACGGGCGCCTCCGCCGCCCGCCACAGGTACCAGCTCACCACGCTGCGGAACGGGCGCCAGCGCTCGCCGTACGCCAGGAGCGCCTTGGGCCTGGGCTGCTCCTTCAGGCCATGGAGGACCATGAAGCCCTTGCGCACGCCGTAGTCGTCCACGGGGAGCACGTCCGGCCGGCCCAGGCGGAAGATGAGCAGCATCTCCACGGTCCACTGGCCGATGCCGCGCACCTGCGTGAGGTGCTCGATGAGGTCCGCGTCGGACATGCGGCGCACGCGCGTGAGGGGCGGCACCGTGCCGTCCACCGTCTTGCGCGCCAGGTCCTGGATGGCCAGCAGCTTGTTCGCGGACAGCCCGGCCTCGCGCAGCGTGGCGTCCGGGAGCGCGAGCAGCTTCTGGGGCGTGAAGCCCCGGCCCTTCCCCACCCGCTCGCAGACGCGGCCGAAGATGGTGGCCGCCGCGCGGCCGTGGAGCTGCTGGTAGACGATGGAGTGCGCCAGCGCCTCGAAGGGGCTGTGCAGCGGGGTCCGCGTGAAGCGGAACGGGCCCACCGCCTTGAAGAGCGTGCCCAGCGTGGGGTCCGCGCGCACGAGGGCGCGGCGCGCGGCGGGGGTGAAGGCATCCGGCAGCGACACGGGGGTGGAGACAGGAGCGCGCGGCATGGGCCGCATGCTGCCCGGCCCCACCCCGCGCGGGAAGCCCCGCGTCGCCTCGCGGGTGGGGCGCGCTAGATGGGCGCGGCGTGGTCCGTCTCCTCGGGCACGTCGTTGCGGGGCTCGCCCTCCATCAGCGCGTCGTATTCCTCCTCCAGCTGGATGCCCAGGTCGTCCAGCTGGTCCCGGGAGAGGCGCTTGCGCGCCGCCTTGAAGAGGTCCTGCTCCTCTTCCTCCACGTGGTGCTCCACCTGCTCCTGGAGGACCTTCATCTTCGCGTCGAACTCCTCGTCGGAGGGCTCCATGTCCAGCAGGTCCGCGATGAGGCGCTTGACGACGAGGTGCTCCTCCACGGCCTCGCGCAGGTCGTCCTCCGTGTCCTCCTGCTTGAGCGCCGGGTAGAAGTACAGCTCCTCGATCTTCGCGTGCGCGCCCAGCCGGTCGGCGATCTGCTCGAACAGCTCCTGGCGCTGGGCGTCCGCGTGGTCCGCCAGCTTCTCGTACTTCTTGAAGAGCCTGGACACCTCTTCGTGCTGCTGCTTGATCAGCTCCAACGCGTTCATCCGGAACCCCCGTGAATGGATGGGATGAGCTGAGAGATGGGGGTGGGGCCGTCCGAAGGGAAGCCCACCCGCCTGCGCTGCTCACTTCGCCGGCAGCTTCACGGACGGCAGGTCCTTCACCGCGGGGCCGTTGAGCACGCGGCCGGTGGGGCTGAAGCGGCCGCCATGGCACGGGCAGTCCCAGGTGCGCTCCGCGGTGTTCCAGTGCACGTGGCAGCCCAGGTGCGTGCACACCGGGGACACCGCGTGGGGCGTGCCGTCCTCCTCGCGGTACACGGCCACCTTGCGGCCGTCCACCTCCAGGATCTTCGCCTCGCCCGGCGCGACGTCCGCCAGGTGGCGCCCGTCCGGCTTCGCCAGCCGGTCCGCGACGAAGCGGAAGGCCACCTCCGCGTTCTCCTGGATGAAGTCCCTGGCGCCGGCCCGGGGCTTCACGCGGCCCGCGTCGTACAGCGCGGCGTAGGGGTTCTCGTTGCCCAGGATGAGGTCCGTCAGGAGCATGCCCGCGAGCGTGCCGAACGTCATGCCCGTGCCGGAGAAGCCGGTGGCCACGTACACGTGGCGGCTGCCCACGTTCCGGCCGATATAGGGCAGGCCGTCCGCGGGCTCGATGACCTGGCCGGACCAGCGGTGGGTGATGCGCCTCACGGGGAAGCGGTCGCGCGTGTACGCCTCCAGGGCGGCGAAGCGCGCGGCGGTGTCCTCCTCGGCGCCGACCTTGTGGTCCTCGCCGCCCACGATGACGTAGGGCGCGCTGTCCACCTGCTGCGTGCGGATGTAGTGATACGGGTCGCGGCTGTCGAAGTACTGGCCCGGCTCCAGCGGGCCGCTCAGCGGGGCCGCCACCGCATAGGAGCGGTACGGGTAGAGCTTGGTGTGCATGGCCACGCGGTTGAGCGGCGTGGTGGTGGCCTCCACCACGGCCTGGGCCGTCACCGTGCCCCGCTCCGTGACGACGCGGCAGGGCGCGCCGTCGTGGAGGTCCACGACCTTGGTGTTCTCGAAGAGGTGGCAGCCGTCGCCGGGGATGCGGTCCGCGAGCCCGAGCAGGTACTCGCGCGGGTGGAACAGGGCCTGATCCTCCACGCGCAGCGCGCCCCGCACCGGGAAGGGCAGCGGCACCTCCTTCGTGAAGGTGGCCAGGAGCCCCGCCTGCTTCGCCGCGGCGACTTCGTGCAACAGCTCCCGCAGCTCGCGCTCGTTCTCCGCGTAGCGGAAGGCCGGCGCCCGGGTGAACCCGCAGTCGATGCCGAGCGTCTCCACCAGGGAGGCGATCTGCTCGATGGCGGCCCGGCTGGAGGACGCGGCCAGATGCGCGCCCTTCTCGCCAAAGTCCCTCGCGAGCGTGGTGTACGGCGTGTCCAGCAGCTCCGTGAGGTGCGCGGTCGTCTGCCCCGTCTGGCCGGAGAGGATGCGGTGCATCTCCAGCACCGCCACCTTCTTGCCAGCGCGCTTCAGCAGCCAGGCGGTCGTCAGGCCCGTGAGGCCCCCGCCGATGATGGCCACATCCACGTCCAGGTGGCCCGACAGGGAGGGGAAGTCGCGAGGAAGCGTCGTCACCGTCCAGAGGGATTTGTGCTGGCGCTCGTCGTTCATGGAGGAAGGCTAGGAATCCGCTCCCCAGGGCATAAGCCACGCCTGCCGAGCCCCGCCCGGCCGGCTGCCCAGCATGGGGTGTACGCGACCCAACAGAGCCTCGCTCCGGGTGTTGGTCAGTCAGGAGCCGGGCGCGGACGAGGCTGGGGTGCACGGGCGCCCTCGCGTTAGAACAGCCCCTGGACCTGAGGGTCCGCGCCGGGCGGACCCAAGGAGCATGCGTCGAATGCCCGTGGAACGCGTGACAGGTGGGGCCAGCCTGGTGGACGTGCTGGACCGCCTGCTGGACAGGGGGCTGCGCTTCGACACGCCGGCCCTGGAGGCCCTGGGGCGCGCCGCGTCCCGCGCCGGGGAGACACGCATCGTGGTGGCATTTTCGGAGGTCCGCACCGCAGACTCGCGGGAGCGCGGTCGTTCCCCGCGTCCCCCTTTACCCGGAGCGTAAGGTCGTGGCGTCCCCAGCCCCGCTGCCCCCCGCCGAAGTCGATCCCGGGGCGCGCCTCGTGCTCGCCGAGCACCTGCTCGCCTGCGAGTCCGCCGTCGCCAGCGCACGAGCGGTCGTGGAGTGGCTCACGCGCAGGCATGGCGCGCCGGCCGCCTGCGTCGGGCCCCTGGAGGGCGCGGGGGCGTCCGCGTGCCTGGCCAGCGAAGGGCTGACGGGCGCGCAGCAGGCCGCGCTGGCCCGGGCGTGGGATGCGCACGGCGCTCCGCTCGCCGCCCTCCGCGGCCGGCCCGGGGCCCGGTGGCTGCCGGCGGACGCGGTGGAGGGCGCGGGGATGCCGGGCGGGTTCCTGGCCGTGCCCCTGGGCCGCGCCGGAGCGCCCGCCGCCGCGCTGCTGGTGGTGGGGCTGCCCGGCCCGGCCGTGCCGGAGGACGTGGCGTGGGTGGCGTCGTGCGCGGGGCCGCTCCTCGCCCGGCAGCTGGCCCCGGACGCGCGCGCGCCGCGCCGCCCGGAGCCGGACCGGCTGCTTCGCCGGGTCATCAACGCGGTGTCGGACCCGGTGCTGCTCACGGACACGGGGGGCACGCTGCTCTTCGCCAACGCCCGCGCGGAGGCGCTGCTGGTGGCGGACCCGGACTCGAGCCCCGGCCGCACGCGGGCGGTGCAGCTCAACCAGCGCGTGTTCCGGGAGACGCTCGCGCAGGGCGGCACGACGGTGCACCGGCGCGAGGTGCCGCTGGTGGATCCGCTGGAGGGCATGGACCTGATCTTCGAGCTGGTCTCCACGCCGGTGCTGGCGCCGGACGGGCCGTCCGTGGTGGTGAGCGTGCTGCGCAACCTGACGGACCTGGGCCGCGCCACGCAGGCGCTGGGGGAGAGCTACCGGCGGCTGCGCGCCACGGAGCGCGAGGCCCGCAGCGAGCGCCACCGCCTGGACCGGGTGCTGGACTCGGTGGCGGACCCCATCATCCTGACCGACCCGACGGGCGGCATGGTGATGATGAACGACCCGGCCGAGCGCCTCTTCGCGTGGCCGCACGAAGAGGGCTCGGCGAGCGAGGGCCCCGCGGGCGAGGCCGTGCTGCGCCGGGTGCGCGCCAACGACGCCCTCTTCGCGTCCTTCCTGGCGAACCTGCTGGGGCCGGTGAACGCGGGCGTGTCGCGCTGGAAGAGCCAGCTGACGCTGGACGACCCGGCCACCGGCGCGCCCGTGCCCATGGAGGCCATGGCCAACAAGGTGCTGGGCGACGGGGGCGAGCTGACGGGCATCGTCACCGTCTTCCACGACCGCACGGAGGTGCTGGAGCGGGCGCGGCTGCTGGAGCGCGTGAAGGAGGTCTCCAGCGAGCTGGAGGCGCGCGTGCAGGCCGCCACCGCGGAGCTGGCGGAGCAGAACGAGAAGCTGCGCCGGCAGGCCATCCAGTTGGAGCAGGCGAGCGCGGCCAAGTCGCAGTTCCTGGCCAACATGTCGCACGAGTTCCGCACGCCGCTCAACGCCATCCTCGGCTACACGAACATGCTCCTGCAGGGCGTGTCCGGGGAGATGACGCCGCCGCAGCGCCGGAACCTCACGCGCATCGACTCCAACGGGCGGCACCTGCTGGAGGTCATCAACGAGATATTGGACATCACCCGCATCGAGGCGGGGCGGATGCCGCTGCACCTGTCGGACTTCGGCATCCCGGAGCTCTTGCAGGAGGTGATGGCGGAGATGGACCCCATCATCGCGCGCAGCAAGCTGGCGGTGGAGACGCGCCTGGATGAAGGGCTGCCAGGGGTGTGGAGCGACCGACAGAAGGTGAAGCAGATCGTCCTCAACCTGTTGTCCAACGCGCTGAAGTTCACGCACGAGGGCGGCGTGCAGGTGCTGGCGGAGTATCAGAACGCCACCGGCACCGTGGCCATCTCGGTGAAGGACACAGGCATCGGAATCGACGTGTCGAACCAGGAGAAGATCTTCGAGGACTTCCAGCAGGTGGACAGCTCACCCACGCGGGCCTATGGGGGCACGGGCCTGGGCCTGTCCATCTGCCGCCGCCTGGCCGAGATGATCGGGGGACGCGTCTCCCTCCAGAGCGCCCCGGGCCAGGGTTCGACCTTCACCCTGCACTTTCCAAGACGTGCGAGACGGACATGACGAACACCCCGGAAAAACCCAAGCCGCTCGTACTGGTGGTGGACGACTACCAGGATGCCCGGGAGATGTACGCGGAGTACCTGGAGTTCTCCGGCTTCCGGGTGGCGGAGGCGAAGAACGGCCAGGAGGCGTTGGACAAGGCGTTCGAGCTGGTGCCGGACGTCATCCTGATGGACCTGTCCCTGCCGGTGATGGACGGCTGGGAGGCGACGCGCCGGCTGAAGAGCGACGCGCGCACCCAGGGCATCCCGGTGGTGGCGCTCACGGGGCATGCCCTGAAGGGCCACTCGGAGGACGCGAACGAGGCCGGGTGTGACGCGTATGTCACCAAGCCGTGCCTGCCGGACGCGTTGGTGGAGCAGGTGAAGAAGATGATCGCCCGGCGCGAGGCGGCGTCCCCGCGCTGAAGCGGCGTCACTGCAAGGAGGTGGGCACGTCATGACGGCGAAGACCCAGGCGGAGTCCTCGCGAGAGGGGCGGGCGCACTACCTCTACGGCATCGTGCGAGAAGACACGCGGTGGGAGCCGGACGTCGCGGGGCTGGGTGAGGCCCCGGTGCGCACGGTGCGCGAGGGCTGCCTCGCGGCGCTGGTGTCGGACGTGGCGGGCCCGAGGGTGGTGCCCACGCGGGCGCACCTGCTGATGCACCAGCGCGTGGCGGAGGCCGTGGTGCGCGAGCACACGCTGGTGCCGGTGGCCTTCGGGACGGTGCTGCCCTCGGAGGAGCGCGTGCGGGAGCTCTTGCACGTGGCGCGCGTGCCGTTGAGCCGGGCGCTGTCCGAGTTGGAGGGCCGCGTGGAGCTGGGGCTGAAGGTGTACTGCCACGGCGACGCGCTGATGCACAGCCTGCGGGAGGCGAACCCGGAGCTGGCGCGCGGCCCCTCCGAGCTCGAGGAGGACCACGAGGCGCGGCTGGAGGCGGCGCTGCGCGACCGCACCCGGAAGGACCTGGACGGGCTGAAGGCCGGCCTGCGGACCCTGGCGGAGGCCGTGCACGAGACGCCGCCGCTGGGGGAGCGGATGCTGCTCAACGCGGCCTTCCTGGTGGACCGCACGCGGGTGGCCGCGTTCGAGGCGCGGCTGCACTCGCTGGTGGCGCGGCTGGACGCGTACACGTTCCGC
Organism: Corallococcus sp. RDP092CA; assembly: GCF_041903675.1. Taxonomy (NCBI): domain Bacteria; kingdom Pseudomonadati; phylum Myxococcota; class Myxococcia; order Myxococcales; family Myxococcaceae; genus Corallococcus; species Corallococcus sp. RDP092CA. The sequence continues at coordinate 190,861 of NZ_JAYESI010000009.1, forward strand.
TTCACGGGGCCGTGGCCGGCCTACAGCTTCGTGGACGTGCGGCTGGACGTGGAGCGGGCGGACGCCGCCGCGCCGTGAGCATCAGCGCGGCGTGGTGAGCTTCGCGGCGTCCTCGGCCAGGAGCTCCAGGCCGCCGCCCATGCGGACCCAGCCCGGGGCGAGCTCCGTGCGCGCGTACCACGAGCTGTCCGGCGTCTTCGCCATGGAGAGCTCGCCCACGGCCTTGCCGCCGCGCTGGTACTCCACGCGGAAGGCGGGCGTGGGGGCCGGGCCCGGAGGGGCCTCTCCGCGGCCGAGCAGCTCCACGGGGGTGAGGCGCCACAGGCGGTCGTGCCAGTTGCGGGCGAACTCGTCCGGGGTGCCGGGGGCGTCCACGGGCGAGAGCCGCACGGCGCCCGGGGGCTGGCCGTTGGCGATGAAGGCGCGGGAGTGGGTGCCCGTGGAGATGACGACGCGGTCGAAGCCGTCCACGTCGAAGGCGTGCAGCCGGCGGTCCACGAGCCGGCTGGCCGCGGCCTCCAGGTCCGGCAGCAGCCCGGGCCCGAGGAGGAAGACGTGCCCGTCGGACGTGCGCTGGAGGTAGGGGGCGCCCCAGCCCGACACGGGGGTGGCGAGGCGGAACGTCCGGGGCGTCCCGTCGAGCGTGAGCGTCAGGCCGCGCTCCGTCTTCGCGAGGCCGACCTCGTCCAGCTTCTGCGGGTCCAGGACGCCCAGGTCCCGCTGCGCGCGCAGCGGAGCGAAGCGGGAGAACAGCTTGAGCGCCGCGTCGTTGCCGCGCAGCTCCCGGGGCGGAGGCACGGGGGCAGGACTCTCGGGTGTCCCCGCGTCCGTGGGAGCACTGGCGAGCGCGCCTCCGTCGCTGACCGCCGGATGCGGGCCCGCGTCGGGCGCCGCGCGGGCCAACGCCTCCGCATCCCGCGCGGAACGCCCCGCGTCGATGCCCGCATGGGCGAGTGCACCGGCGTTCGTCGCAGGGGCCAGCGCTCCCGCGTCGGGCGCGGCGCTGCCCGCGTCACCGGAGGCACGGGCCAGGACACCCGCATCCATCGCGGCCTCGGGGGGCGGCTTCGCGGGCTTGCTGCCCAGGCGGACCCAGATGGTGTCGCGGTCCTGGGGGTCGCGGACCAGCTCCACGAAGCGCGACTCCTCGTCGTACCGGATGCGGTCGAGCGCGCTCGCCGGCGCGTCCTCCACCGTCACCTCACCCGGCGCGCGCGAGGGCTCGCGCTGCCACACGAAGAACGCGGCCACCAGGGCCACGCCCGCCAGCACCCCCTGCACCGCCACATCACGCGCCTTCATCGCGCACCTCCCGCCGCCGCGGCACCCCGAGGCGCGCGCCGTCCGCGCCGCCGCGTCACGAAGAAGCCCACCGCCAGCACCGCCACCGGCACCCCGAAGACCGTCGCGTAGAACCACGCGACGTCCTGCGAGCGCGTGTGCTGCAACGGCACGTCCTCCTCACTGGACGTCACGCCGGAGAGCGCCTCCTCGCCGGAGAGCCAGCGCAGCGTGTCCACCGCGAGGTACGCGTTGCCCAGGTTGCCCAGGATGCCGTCGCCCAGCGCGTCCGCGTCCGCCATCACCACCGCGCGAGGCGCGGGCTTCCCCTCCCCCGCCGGCCGCTCCACCGCCACCACCAGCGGCCACGCCTTCACGACCTCGCCCGGCTCGGGCTCGAAGTCGCCGTTGCGGTCCGCGAACGTCGCGGCGTGCGCGCGCACGCTCGTGTCCAGCAGCACGCCGGGCACCGGCGGCGTCACCACCTCCAGCGCCGTCGCGCCCGGGAACGCCACCGCGCCCTGGGAGCCCAGCGCGGACAGCGACGTCACCGACGGGTGCGAGGAGAAGCTCGCCGTGCCCAGGTTGCCCCGGTCGCTCAGCTGACGCGTGGTGCGGAAGAACACCCGGTCGTTCGCCAGCGGCACGCGCAGCGACTTGAGCCCCATGGGTTGCAGCAGCGGCTCCAGCGCCGCGCCCTCCGGCTCCAGCGCGATCCACAGCCGCCCACCGCGCTCCCAGTACTCGCGCAGGGCGGTGGTCTCCTCCGGCAGCAGCTCCCGGGTGGGCCCCAGCACCGCCACCATCGCCGCATCGGAGGGCACCGCCGACCCCAGCCCCTCGGCGGCCGTGAGCGTGCGCACATCCACGTTCTGCGCGCGCAGCAGCTCCTTGAGCTGCGCCACCGACGGGCGGGCCGCCTCTCCCGGCACGGGCCGCGTGTCCGCGCGCTCCCCGTGGCCTCCCGTGAGGTAGACGACGCGACGGGGCTTCGCCACCGCCAGCAGCCGCCGCTGCACCTCCGCGTCCAGCCGCTGGAGCTGCCCCCGCGCCCGCTCCGGCTCCAGGCCCAGCGTGAGGATCTCCTTGCGGTCTCCCCGCGCCAGCACCACGGAGCCGTTGCCGCTGACGCCCAGGGCCCTGGCGCGCGCGGGCTCCACGGCCTGGTCCAGCGCCTCCACGCCCAGCTGCGGGCTCTCCGGCTCCAGGTCGCGGAAGTACTGCCGCGCCGCCTCCCCCACCTCGTTGGCGGGCGGGAAGAAGAGCGTCACTTGCAGGGGCTCGTTGAGGCCGCGCACCAGCTTGCGCGTGGCATCGCCCGGCTTCGCGGTCCGGAAGTACGACAGGTCCCAGGTCGCGTCCGCCTGCGTGGCCACGTACGTCGCCGCGAACGCGAACACGACGACGAACGCCACGCCCAGGCCGGAGTACAGCGCGCTGCGCACGCGGCCCGTCTCCGGCACCGGCGCGCGCGCCATCGCCACCAGCGCGGCCTCCACCATCGCCAGCGGAACGAGCGAGCACAGCAGCAGCGCCGGGAACAGCACCGCCAGCACCACCGACAGCCGGGGCGCCGAGCGCGCCAGCGGCTCCCCGAGGAGCGCCGTCCCCACGTCCCCCTTCACGAAGTAGAGCACCAGCGCGGCCAGCCCCACGACGTACAGCGTGAGCACCCACCGCTCCAGCGCGCGCCGCTCCGAGGGCGCGGAGATCACCCGCACCGCGCGCCACGCCGTCGCGCCCACCGCCACCGCGGTGCCCAGCGCCGCCAGCGCCACGCGGCCGGAGCCCGCGCCCAGCACCCGCTCCGCGAGGAAGACCGCCACGAGCCCCGCGACGAACGCCCCCGTCGCGGCCAGTCCCGTTCCGAAAGAGGCCGGCGTGCTCATCGCCACCTCCGCGCTTCCAGCACCCGCGTGGCCGCGAACAGCGCCACGTAGGTGACCCCCAGGTAGTAGACGACGTCCCGCACGTGGATGAGCCCGGTCTGGAACGGGGGGAAGTGCTGGTTCCACAGCGACATCGCGCTGAAGACGTCCGACAGCGGCTGCTCGGTGATGCGCGCCAGCAGCCAGCACAGGATGAGCGCCACCAGCATCACCGCGGAGAAGATGGCCGCGAGCAGCTGGTTCTTCGCCAGCGACGACCCGAACGTCCCCACCGCCAGCGACGCGCTCCCCAGCAGCAGCAGCCCCAGGTAGCCCGCCGCCACGTGTCCGAAGGACACCTTGCCGTTCACCAGCACCAGCAGCGGCATGTAGAGCGTGAGCAGCAGGTACAGCGCCAGGAACGCGAGCCCCGCCAGGAACTTGCCCAGCACGATGTCCCGGTCCCGCACCGGCGACGCGTACAGGAGCGGCAGCGTGCCCGTCTGGCGCTCCTCCGCGAGCAGCCGCATGGACACGAGGATGGCGGCCACGATGGTGAAGCCGCTGGAGTAGTAGAAGAAGCCGGACAGCACCTCCGCGGAGCGCTTGCTCGCGCCGCCCAGGGCGTACGCGTTGAAGAACAGGCCGTTGACCGCGAGGATGATGGCCAGGATGACGTAGCCGCTGGGCGTGCGCAGGTAGCCGGCCAGCTCGCGGCGCGCAATCAGGAGCGCCTTCACGCCTTCACCTCCTGCCCCGTCAGGCGCAGGAACAGCGCCTCCAGCTGTCCCTCGTTCGCGTCCAGCCGCAGCAGCTCCAGGCCCGCGCCCACCACCGCCCGAGCCACCTGGGGCCGCAGGTCCGGCGCCGCCGCGACCTTCAGGGCCAGCACGCCGCGCTCCCCTTCCCGCGCCTCCACCGCGCCGAAGCCCTGCAAGGCCTCCAGGGCGCGCGCGCGGTCGCCCCGCACCTCCAGCACGATGGACGGGCCGCCCAGGCTTCGCGACAGCTCCTCTTCGCTGCCCTGCGCCAGCAGCGTGCCCTTGTGGATGATGAGCAGCCGGTCACACGTCTGGGAGATCTCCGGGAGGATGTGGCTGGACACGAGCACCGTGTGCGCGCCCTTGAGGCCGCGGATGACGTCGCGCATCTCCACGATTTGAAGCGGGTCCAGGCCGCTGGTCGGCTCGTCGAGGATGAGCAGCGCGGGCTTGTGCACCAGCGCCTGCGCCAGCCCCACGCGCTGGCGGTAGCCGTGGCTCAGCGTGGCGATGACGTCGCCGTGCACGTCGCGAAGGCCGGTCTTCTCCTCGGCCTCGCCCACGTGGGACGCGGTGGCCTTCGCCGGCACGTCGCGCAGGCGGGCGACGTAGGCCAGGTACTCGCCCACGGTCATCTCCTCGTAGACGGGGGGCACGTCCGGCAGGTAGCCGATGCGCTGACGCACCTCGTGGGACTGGCTCACCACGTCGTGCCCGTCGATGACGACGCGCCCCGAGGTGGGCAGCAGCACGCAGCCGAGGACCCTGAGCGTCGTCGACTTGCCGGCGCCGTTGAGGCCCAGGAAGCCGATGACCTCGCCCTGGCCGATGGTGAAGGCCAGGTCCCGGATGGCCGCGTGCTCGCCGTAGAACTTCGTCAACCCTTCGACCTGGATCATCAAGACTCCTCGAAGCGAGGGGGAAGCGGCGCACTTCTGTCGCCCCTCCCGAGGAGTGTCAAGCACCGGGCGCGCCGCATGGGACGACAGGCGCCGCCCCAACGGACTCACCCGTGACGGTATTCCGCGCCGTCGGTGGTGCGGCCCAGCGTGAAGCGCAGCGCGCCCTCCAGGTCGGGCAGGAGGAAGGGGAAGCCGTGGGCCTGGGCCACGGTGGGCAGCGCGTGGGCGCTCGACAGGAGGGTCTCCTCGCCCATCTGCCCGAAGACGGTCTTCACCACGGCGGCGGGCAGCGGGAACACCGCGGGGCGGTGGAGCACCTTGCCCAGCACCTTCGCCAGCTCACCCTGCCGCACCGCGTTCGGGGACACGGCGTTGACGGGCCCCTGGATGGACGGGGTGAAGAGGGCGAGCTGGATGAGGCCCAGCACGTCCTCCAGCGCCACCCAGCTCATCCACTGGCGTCCGGAGGCCACGGGGCCGCCGCCGCCCGCCTGGGTCGCGAGCGCCAGCTTCGCGAGCGCCCCGCCCCGCGCGTCCAGCACCACGCCGATGCGCAGGCGCACCACGCGGATGCCCGCGGCCTCGGCGGGCCCGGTGGAGGCCTCCCACTGGCGCGTGACGTCCGCGAGGAAGCCGTCGCCGCAGGAGGAGGCTTCGGTGAGCGCCTCCTCGCCCCGGTTGCCGTAGTAGCCGACGGCGGAGGCGCAGATGAGCACGCGCGGCTTGCGGGTGGCGCGGGCCAGGGTCTCCGACAGCAGGCGGGTGGTCTCCGTGCGGCTCTTGAGGATCTCCGCCTTGCGCGCGTCGGTCCACCGGCCCTCGCCCACGTTGGAGCCGGACAGGTGCACCACGGCGTCCACGCCCTCCAGGCCGGCGGCGTCGAGGGTGCCCCGGTCGGGGGCCCAGGCGATGTCCCCGCGCGCCGGGTTCGCGCGGCCACGCACCAGCCGCTTCACGCGGTGGCCGCCGGTGGTGAGGAACGCGGACAGCGAGGAGCCCAGCATGCCGGACGCGCCAGCGATGGCCACGGTGAGCGGCCCCTGGGAGGCGAAGGCGGCATGGCGGCGCAGGTCCGCGCGGGTGAGCGCGTGGCGGTACGCGAACGTGCGCTCCAGCCGCTGGCGGGCGTAGCCACCGCCGAAGGTGTCCCCGAGCGCCCCGACGGGCAGCGCGTACTGGATGGAGTCCTCCAGGATGGAGGTCCCGGGGCCGTCGGGGTTCATGCGGTGGTCGTGGATCCACTTCGCGAAGGGGCCTTCGCGCTGGGTGTCCTGGAAGGAGGAGCCCTCCACGTAGGCGGTGTGCTCGGCGACCATGCGCTGGGGGAGGGGGCCCAGGTGGAGCTTGACGGTGACGCGAGCGCCGGGGCGGATGCCGTCACCGGAGCGGTCCACGACCTCCGCGGTCTCCCAGGGGGGCGCCAGGCGTTCGAAGGCGCCCTCGCGGGCGTGCCACGAGAAGAGGTCGGCGGCGGGGACTGGCATCTGGCTGCGCGCCTCGAAAACGTGCGACTTGCCCATGGTTTCTCCTGGGGAGACAGTGCGGCCCGAGCATGCTTACTCCCGACCTCCTCGACCGTGCAGTCGAATTGCTGCGACGCGGCGGCGTCATCGCCCTGCCAACAGAGACGGTCTACGGCCTCGCGGCCAACGCCGAGGACGAGCTGGCCGTGCGCCGCGTCTTCGCCATCAAGGGTCGGCCGGCGACCCATCCGCTCATCGTCCACATCCCGGACGCGGAGCACCTGCCCGAGTGGGCGCGCGTGGTGCCAGACGAAGCCCTGGCCTTGGCGAAGGCCTTCTGGCCGGGGCCGCTGACGCTGGTGCTGCCGCGCACGTCGAAGGCCACGGACGCGGTGACGGGAGGCCAGGACACGGTGGCGCTGCGGGTGCCCGGTCATTCCGTCGCGATGGAGGTGCTGGAGCGGCTGGGCGGAGGCGTGGCCGCGCCGAGCGCCAACCGCTTCGGTCGGGTGAGCCCGACGACGGCGGAGCACGTGCGGCGAGACCTGGGCGACGACGTGGACCTGGTGCTGGACGGAGGTCCGTCCACGGTGGGCGTGGAGTCGACCATCGTGGACCTGTCATCCGGAGCGCCGGCGATACTCAGGCCCGGGGGCCTGGCGACGGAGGACATCGAGCGGGTGCTGGGGCGCGCGGTGCCGGTGCGCACATCGTCCACGGTGCGAGTATCCGGGTCGCTGGCGTCGCACTACGCGCCGCGAGCCGGCGTGGTGCTCGCGGAGCCCACCGAAGCGCTCGCGCGCGTGGAAGCGCTGCGTGCACAGGGTTTGCGCGTGGGAGTGCTGGGCCCCGCGTCGCTGTCACTGCCCTCGGAGGTGCAGCGCTTCGACGTGCCAGGAGAACCCGCGCAGGCCGCGCGTGTCCTCTATGCACGGCTGAGGGAAGCCGACGAACAGGGGCACGACGTGCTCGTGGCCTGCCTGCCCGCGGCGAGCGGCCTGGGCATCGCCGTGCGAGACCGGCTGTCCCGCGCGGCGGCGCCCCGCGACAGCTGAATGAGACACGCATCACTATCGATCGTGGTCGACAGCCCTCAAAGCTCCTGGGTCATGCGCTGAAGCTCAAGCTCTCTTGCGCGTTGCCGAGCCGCTGCGAGCTCCGGCGCATACCTCGCACTCTCATATTCGACAACCACAGCCTCGACGCCTGGCGTTTTCACGCTCCTGAGCTTGACGTCGCTTTCGACCGTCGCCCACCGGCTCAGCAGCAAGAATCGTTTCTCGGCAGCACGCGCCTCTCGCCGGGCTTCCGCCTCATCGTTTTCTGCCCGGACATCGATGCGCTGCTGCGCATATTGATCCGGGTGAACGCCGGTAAATGATTCCGTAAGCTTCCCCAGCACATACACGGTATCCGCAGCAGAGCGATAGCTGCCAACCCGCCACTGGGCTTCATAGGCTGTATCCCGATCGCGCACCGGCGTCCCGAACTTCCGATTGAGCAACCGCCGGATCAGCAGATGTGAGTTCCGAACGTTACCGGCCTCCGGAAAGAAGACGTCGACCGCGACGAGTCGGCCCTTCAGGAAGCCAAACGTCACAACCGCCGGAAGGTCCGCGATGGTGGACTTCCAACGCATCGCATTCTCATTGAGCATTTTTCCATCCGGAAAGAGCCCCCGGACTTCTTCGACGCTCATGCCCCAACGGGCATCCTGGAAGCCCTCGGAGCTTCGATAGTCAGGCCCCTGACGCCTCCAGTCCTGCATGGCCCCATGGCGCTTCTTCTCGATCAGCCCTTCGCGAGTGGTCACGCAGCCAGCGATGAGACACGCCGTCACGATGCAACCAAGCACGCCCGGTCTCATGGGACCTCCAATCTCGACAACGGCCCCTCGGACGCCCACCCGCCATGGAACGGGTGTCCCCCATCGGGGCGGCCTCTCGGGCAGACTCAATCATAACGCATGAAGGAAGCCACACCCGGACGCCCGAGGGGGACTTGCGGCAAGGGCCCCGGGTCGCCCAGGCTTGCTAGAAGGCGCCAACCCCGGCGGGCCGCGTCATGAGCCGTTCTCCCTTTTACAACCGCCGTCCGCTCCGCTATCCCGCAACGGTCACCAGGAGTGTCCCCGTGAAGCGAAGTCTGTCCGGTCTGCTCGTCGCCCTCGCGTTCACCGCCTGCAAGCAGGAGCCGCCGGGCAAGCTGGAGCCCATCCCGCGCCCGCCGGGCGCCGTCGAGGCCGCGCCCGAGGAGCCCGCTCCGGCTCCCGCCGCCCCCGCCATCCCCAAGGACGCCGTCGTCCTGCGCTGGAAGCTCGCCGAGGGCACCCCCGTCTCCTTCCGCCTGGACCTCGCGCTGGACCGCAACGCCGCCGGCCCCGAGGCCGCCCCTGCGGCGAAGGCCGCCAAGGCCGACAAGAAGAAGGGCGCCAAGGCCGCCCCCGCCGAGCCGCAGGCCCCGGCCGCCGCCAACGCCCCCGTCCCCACCGCGTACACCTACGTGCTCCAGCTGGACAAATCCGGTGAGCGCCAGCTGCACGTGACGCCCAACCACGGCGCGCCGGAGGACGCCACCTTCAGCGACCGCGGCTTCATCATCGACGGGCTCCAGGGCCCCGCGCGCAACCTGGCCACGCTCGTGCTGGAGCTGCCGCGCGACCCCGTGCGCCCCGGCGACACGTGGCCCCTGGGCGCCGAGCTCACCACGCCGGACGCCCTGGGCACCCTGTTCCGCCGCGCCCCCGGCGGCGAGCGCCACCACCGCGTGAAGCTCGTCTCCGTCACCCCGGGCGACAACGGCGAGCAGGTGGCCACGCTCGAGTACGACCTCCAGGAGCAGTTCGCCGGCACCCTCAGCCCCCCGCGCCCCAGCCTGAAGGATCTGCCCAAGGAGAGCACCGAGGGCACCGAGGTCCCCGACGCGCTGGCCGACGCGCCGCCCCCGTCCACCCCCCAGCCTGCGGGCACCGAGCTGGGCGCCACCGTGAAGGTCACCGGCAAGGGCGAGTTCCTGGTGAACGCCGGCCAGTGGCGCTCCTGGTCGGGCACCCTGTCCACCACCCTCAACGGCCCCGCGCGGCCCGCCGTGAACCTGCCCGTGGGCACCTGGCAGGCCCGCCTCACGCCCGTCAGCGCCCCCCAGGCCCAGGAGACGCCCGCCGCGCCCGCGCCTACCGCGACCCCCGCGCCTTGACCGACGGGCCGTCCGAGGCGCGCACCAGCCCCACCACGGCGTCCACCCACGCCGGGTGGGCGTTGAGGGACGGCACCAGCGTCAGCGCCTCGCCGCCCGCCGCCACGAACTGCTCCTTCGCGCGGAGGCCAATCTCCTCCAGCGTCTCCAGGCAGTCCGCCACGAAGGCCGGGCACATCACCGCCAGCCGCTTCACGCCCTTCGCCGCCAGCTCCGGCAGCACCAGGTCCGTGTAGGGCTTCACCCACGGCGTGCGCCCCAGCCGCGACTGGAAGGACACCGTGGAGCCGCCCTCCGGCAGCGCCAGCCGCTGCGCCAGCAGCCGCGCCGTCGCGAAGCACTGCGCGCGGTAGCAGTGCCGGTTCGCGTCCGTGATGGCGTCGCAGCAGCCCGCGAACGACAGGCAGTGCTGCCCCGTCGGGTCGCTCTTGCGCATGTGCCGCTCCGGCAGCCCGTGGAAGCTGAACAGCACGTGGTCCGCGCGCAGGTCGTCAATCACCGGCCGGGCCACCGCCGCGAACGCGTCCAGGAAGCCCGCGTCGTCCCAGAAGGCCGGCACCGCGCGCACGTTGGGGACGTCCCAGCCCTCCGACAGCACCTCATAGGTGCGCGCCAGCGACGACGCGGAGGAGGACGTCGCCTCGTGCGGATACAGCGGCAGCACCGTGAGCTCCGACACGCCCTTCGCCCGCAGCCGCGCGATGGCGTCCGGCAGCGACGGGTTGCCGTAGCGCATGCCGAGCTCCACCTCGTAGTCCTCCTTCAGCCGCTCCGCGACCTTCGCCTCCAGCGCGCGGCCGTGGACGAGCAGCGGCGAGCCCTCCTTCATCCACACCTTGCGGTACGCCTCCGCGCTCTTCGCGGGACGCACGGGCAGGATGAAGAGGTTCAGGAGGAACCAGCGCGCCACCGGGTGGATGTCGATGACGCGCGGGTCGCTGAGGAACTCGCGCAGGTAGCGGCGCACGGGGCCGGACTCGGGCGCGTCCGGCGTCCCCAGGTTGATGAGCAACAGCCCCCGCTTCGTGGTCGGCACAGGCATGCGCGGTGTCCCCGTGCCCTCAATGCAGCGCGTGCGGCAGCGTGAGCGCGAACTCGGCGATGCGCGCCTCGAAGCGCGTGCCGTCCGGGCGCTCCATCTCGTAGGTGCCGCGCATCGTGCCGAAGGGCGTCCGCAGCATCGCCCAGCTCGTGTACTCGAACCGCTCGCCCGGCTTGAGGTGCGGCTGACGGCCGACCACGCCCTCGCCCTTCACCTCGTCCACGTTCCCCTGGGCGTCGGTGATGATCCAGTGCCGCGACCGCAGCTGCGCCGGCAGGGGGCCCTCGTTGAGGAGCACCACCTTGTACATGAAGGCGAACTGCCCGGACTCGGGGGTGCTGCGCTCCGGCCAGAAGGTCGGCTCCACGGTGACGCGGATGCCGTCGGTGGTGGCGGTGGACATGGCCGGAGACTTGGCAGCGACTCCCGCCCGATGCAAGGGAAACACAGGCCCCCTGGGGAGGGCCTGGGGCCCGACGTCAGCCGCGCTCCTGCTCCCGGGCCGGCGCGTCCGGGGCCTTGTCCGCCTCCGCCACCGGGGGGGCCCCTTCCGCCTCCGGGGGCTTGGGGAACACCAGCGACGCCAGGATGGCCACCAGCAGGCACCCGCCAATCACCGCCAGCGAGATGCCGATGGGGATCTTGAACCAGTGCTCGATGAGCATCTTCACGCCCACGAAGGCCAGGATGACGCCCAGCGCGACCTTCAGCAGGTGGAACTTCTCCATCAGGCTGGAGACCACGAAGAAGAGCGAGCGCAGCCCCAGGATGGCGCACACGTTGGACGTGTAGATGATGAAGGGGTCCTTGCTGATGCCCAGCACCGCCGGGATGGAGTCCATGGCGAAGAGCAGGTCCGTGGCCTCCACCACCAGCAGCACGATGAACAGCGGCGTCACCTTGCGCCGGCCGTCCTCGGTGAGGAAGAAGCGGCTGCCCTCGCCCTGGCGCGACACCGGCAGGAGGCGCCGGGCCAGCTTCACGATGAGGCCCGCCTCCGGGTCCACGTCATCGTCGTCCTTGGCCCACAGCATCTTGGAGGCCGTGTAGACGAGGAACGCGCCGAACAGGAAGATGAGCCACTCGAAGCGGGCCACCAGCGCCGTGCCCGCGACGATGAGCAGCGCGCGCATCACGAACGCGCCCAGGATGCCCCAGAAGAGCACCCGGTGCTGGTGCTGCGGCGGAACCCGGAAGTAGCCGAACACCATCAGGAAGACGAAGAGGTTGTCGACGGACAGCGCGTACTCCACGACGTACGCCGTCAGCCACTCCAGCGCCGGCGCCTCACCGCCGTAGCGCCACACGCCCCCGCAGAAGGCGAGGCTGATGCTCACCCACACCAGCGTCCACAGCGTCGCCTCCTTCGGCGACACCGCGTGCTCCTTCCGGTGGAACAGCCCCAGGTCCAGGGCGAGCATCGCCAGGACGAAGACGTTGAAGCCCACCCAGGGCCAGAGTGAATGAGTCATCGGGCGCTCCCTACCCCGGGATGGGCCCGGGCGGCTACTCCCATTCCGTCGCCGGGCGCCGGAGGACGACCAGGGAGCGGCCCGCCGCCTGCACCTTGCCGCCCGCCGGGGTGTGCGTGCGCAGGGACTCCCCGGTGGCCGCCGTGTCCACCACCAGCTCCCAGTCCGCGCCCCACTCCAGCGCGGGCAGCAGGAAGGTGATGGGCTCATGGTGCGCGTTGAGCAGCACCAGCAACGTGTCCCCCACGATGCGGTGGCCCTCGTCGTCCGGCGTGGCGATGGCGTCCCCGCCCAGCAGGAAGGCCAGGGAGCGCGCGTAGGGCTTCTCCCAGTCCTCCTTCGTCATCTCCTTGCCGTCCGGCCGGAACCACGCCAGGTCCTTCAGCTCGCTGTCCCAGATGTGGGCCCCGCGGAAGAAGCGGCGCTTGGAGAGCACCGGCTGCTCGCGCCGCAGCTTCGCGATGCGGGCGGTGAAGTCCAGGAGCTGGCGCTGCTTCTCGTTGAGCTCCCAGTTCACCCACGACAGCGCGTTGTCCTGGCAGTAGGCGTTGTTGTTGCCCTTCTGCGTGCGGCCCATCTCGTCGCCCGCCACCAGCATGGGCACGCCCTGCGACAGGAAGAGGGACGCCAGGAAGTTGCGCTTCTGCTGCTCGCGCAGCGCGTTCACCTTGGGGTCGTTCGTCTCCCCCTCCACGCCGCAGTTCCAGGCGTGGTTGTCATTGGCGCCGTCGCGGTTGTCCTCGCCGTTCGCCTCGTTGTGCTTCTGGCCGTACGTCACCAGGTCGTGCAGCGTGAAGCCGTCGTGCGCGGTGACGAAGTTCACGCTCGCCATGGGCTTGCGGCCGGACAGCGAGAACAGGTCCGAGCTGCCGGTGAGCCGGTAGCCGATCTCCGCCGCCTGCCGGTCGTCGCCCTTCCAGTACCGGCGCATGGTGTCGCGGTACTTGCCGTTCCACTCGCTCCACAGCACCGGGAAGTTGCCCACCTGGTAGCCGTAGTCCCCCACGTCCCACGGCTCCGCGATGAGCTTCACGCGGCTCAGCACCGGGTCCTGGTGGATGATCTGGAAGAAGGCCGCGCGGGTGTCGTAGCCGTGCCGGTCCCGCCCCAGCGTCGTCGCCAGGTCGAAGCGGAAGCCGTCGACGTGCATCACCTCCACCCAGTAGCGCAGCGAGTCCGCGATGAGCTTCAGCGCGTACGGGTGCGTGGCGTTCCACGAGTTGCCGCACCCGGTGAAGTCCATGAAGTAGCGCGGGTCCTTCTCGCTGAGCCGGTAGTACGCGCCGGCGTCCAGCCCCTTGAAGGACAGCGTGGGGCCCAGGTGGTTGCCCTCGCAGGTGTGGTTGTAGACCACGTCGAGGATCACCTCGAGGCCCGCGCGGTGCAGCAGCTTCACCATCCCCTTGAACTCCGCCACCTGCTCGCCCAGCGAGCCGGACGCGCTGTAGCGCGCGTCCGGCGCGAAGAAGCCCAGCGTGTTGTAGCCCCAGTAGTTGGAGAGCCCCTTCTGGGTGAGGAACGGCTCGTCCACGAAGGCGTGGATGGGGAGCAGCTCCACGGACGTCACGCCCACCTTCTTCAGGTGCTCGATCGTCGCCGGGTGCGCCAGGCCCGCGTACGTGCCGCGCAGGTGCTCCGGCACGCGCGGGTTCAGCTTCGTGAAGCCCTTCACGTGCAGCTCGTAGAGGACCGTCTTGTGCCACGGCACCTCCGGCCGCCGGTCCCCCTCCCAGTCGAACCCGTCCGCCAGGATGACCGCCTTGGGCACGCCCCAGGCGTCGTCCTGCGTGTCCATGACGAGGTCCTCGTCCTTGCCCCCGTGCACGTAGGCGTGGATGGGGGCCTCGGGGTCCACCTGGCCGTGCAGCGCCCTGGCGTAGGGGTCCACCAGGAGCTTGTGCGGGTTGAAGCGCAGGCCCTTCTTCGGTTCATACGGCCCGTGAACCCGCAGGCCGTAGAGGCAACCGGCGTGCACGCCGGGCATGTAGCCGTGCCAGACGTGGTTCGTGGTCTCCAGCAACGGGAAGCGGCGCGTCTCCTTCGTGGGAGCGGCGGGGTCGAAGAGACAGACCTCCACCTTCTTCGCGTGCTCGCTGAACACGGCGAAGTTCACGCCGCTCCCGTCGTACGTGGCGCCCAGGGGAAACGGCCTCCCTGGAAGCACCTCGGCCCTCCTCATCCAGCGCTCCTCTCCAGCAGCACCACCGGGAACTCCGCGAGGAGCGGCCCCAGGGCCAGCCCCACGCCTCCCGGCCCCTGCTGGGGACGGACGGAGCGCCCGGTGAAGACATTGCGGAACATCATGCCCGCATATGCCGCCGGAAGGTCCAGGAACGTGCCGTCGTACGCCGTCGCCAGCCCCCCGGACTCCAGCGCCTCCAGGGTGTAACGCGGCGCGCAGGCGATGAGCACGCTGTCACCCAGCGTGCGCGCGAAGCCGACCGCCGAGGGCGAGCGCGGCCCGGACAGCTCCAGCGCCTCGTAGCCGCCCGCGCGGAACAGGTCCGCGTGCCGCTGGCGCAGCCGCAGCGCCTCCGCCAGCACGAAGAGCTTCACCTGCCCGTCGTCGAAGTCCTCGTTCAGCCGCGCGCACAGGGCCGGCCGGTCCTTCGCCGCCGCGGCGTCCAGAGCGGTGAGCAGCCGCTCGCGCAGGGCGTAGTCCACCGGCCGCCGGTTGTCCGGATCCACCAGCGACAGGTCCCACAGCTCGCAGCCCTGGTACGTGTCCGCCACGCCGGGCGAGGCCAGCTTCAGCAGCAGCTGCCCCAGCGCGTTGTGCTGGCCCGCGCGCTCGATGCGGCGCTTGAAGGCCCTCACGTCGTCCAGGAAGGCCTGGCCCCTCGCCGGGTCGAAGCACGCGTCCACGAAGCGCGCCACCGCGTCGTCATAGGTGCCGTCCGGGTTGGTCCACGACGTGCGGACCTTGGCCTCCTTGATGGCCTTGCCCATGTACTCGCGCATGCGCCGGTGGAACGCCTTCCACTCGCCCTCCGGCACCGCCTCCCCCATGGGCCACGCGCCCACCAGCGTCTGGAAGAAGAGGTAGACGTCGTTGGACGACGGCGCGGGGCCCGTGGGCAGGTGGCTGATGAAGGGCTGCGTGAGGTCCGCCCAGGCGCGCACCTTCTCCCGCCAGGCCTCCGGCAGCTCCGTGAGGACGTTGATGCGCGCGCGCACGTCCTCGCTGCGCTTGGTGTCGTGGGTGCTGGAGGTGAGCATGCTCGCCGGCCAGCGCTCCGCGCGCTCCTGGTTGCGCAGGTGGAAGGTGGTGGCGCGCATGCCGAAGTGCTCCGGCTCGCCGCCCACCTCGTTGAGGCTCACCAGGCGGTTGTAGATGTAGAAGACGGTGTCCTCCAGGCCCTTGGCCATCACCGGGCCCGTCACCTGCTGGAGCTTCATCGCGAAGCGCAGCATCACCGCCTTCTCGTCGTCCCCCACGTGCTCCGGGTAGCGGCGCAGGAGGATGTCGCGCAGGAAGTCGAAGATGGAGGCGTTGGTGGTGGTGTTGCGCTCCTTGGCGCGCTGGAGGGTCCACTCGATGTACTGCACGTCGCGCACGTCCAGCTCCGCGCGCCAGCCGTCCACGTAGGTGCGGTAGACGGGGAAGAGCGCGATGAACTCCACCAGCGCGCGCCGCAGGCTGTTGAGCGTGAAGTCGCGCGTGCGGCGGTTCATTTCGGAGATGCGGTTGAGCTCGTGCGCCAGCACGTTGATCTCGCTGGCCATGCTCACGCGCATGATGAGCAGCTTCTTCTGGTACACCAGCTCCGCGAAGTCCTGCGTGCCGCCCGCGAAGCGCTCGTACGTCTCCGTCAGGTGCGCCTCCGCGGCCGGGTGCACGAACAGGCCGCTCACCGCGTTGGCGAAGCGATAGCCCGTGGTGCCGTGCACCGCCCAGGTGTCCGGGATGCGCTCGCGGCCGCCTTGGATCTTCTCCACCGCCACGAAGAGCGCCTTGCGCAGCGGGCTGTCCGGGGTGTCCATCACCTCGCGCCGCCACCTGGCGCGCAGCAGCGCCTCCACCTCCGCCCACCGCGCCTCGTCCCCGCCCCCCGCCTCCGCCAGGAAGCGCGCCCGCGCGCGCTCCACGAAGAAGCGCTCCTGGAGGTCCAGGAAGTAGGCGGTGGGGTCGAAGAGGCCGTCCGGGTGGTCGATGCGCAGCCCCGTGACGCGCCCCTCGCGCAGCCACTCGAAGATGAGCTGGTGCGCCTCCTGGAAGACGTCCGGGTCCTCCACGCGGATGGCGGCCAGCCCGTTGATGTCGAAGAAGCGGCGGTAGTTGATCTCCTCGCCCGCCACGCGCCAGTGCGCCAGCCGGTAGCTGCACCCCTGCAGCAGCGCGTCCAGCAGGTCGAAGGAGCGCACGTTGCCGGGCGTGCCGTTGAACACCCGGACGTTCTCCTCCACATAGGCCGCCAGCTCCGCGCAGTCCGCCACCACCGCGGCCAGCCGCCGCTTGATGACCTCCTTCTCGCGGTGCCGCTCCACCACCTTCGCCGGGTTCACCTCCGTGCGCGGCGGCAGGTGCTCCAGCGCGGTGAGGATGGAGAGCAGCTCCACCAGGTGCGGCGACTCCGGCCCCAGCTGCTTCTCCAGCCGCTCCAGGCCGTGCTGGAGGATGCTCGCGTACTGCCGCGGCGCCACCGGCAGCCGGTGGTCGTAGTAGTGCACGTGGAAGGCGCCGGCGTCGTAGGACAGCTTCAGCTCGCCGCGCTCCAGCACGATGCCGTACTGGTCCCCCAGGATGGGCAGCAGCACCTTGTCCGCCAGCTCGTCCTTCACCGGCCGCCAGTCCACGTCGAAGAACTTCGCGTAGACGGACGACGGGCCGTTCTCCAGCACGTCCAGCCACAGCCGGTTGTCCCGCTCGATGCCCATGTGGTTGGGCACCACGTCCAGCACCTGCCCCAGCCCGTGCTCGCGCAGGGCGTCACAGAAGGCCGCGTGGTCCTCTGGCGTCCCCACCTCCGGGTTGATTCGTTGGTGGTCCACGCAGTCATAGCCGTGGGTGCTGCCCGGCGTGGCCTTGAGGTAGGGGGACGCGTAGAAGTCGCTCACGCCCAGCCGGACCAGGTACGGCACCACCGCCTTCGCCTGCTGGAAGGTGAAGCCGTGGTGCAGCTGCATCCGGTAGGTGGACAGCGGCGTGACGCGGCGCGATTGCAGCTCGCGTTGGACCTGCTCGAAGAGGTCGGCCGCCTGCGCCTCCACCGTCGTGTGCGTGCCCTCCGCGCCCGCCTGCCGCGCGGCGCGCTCTCCTGACTCGAGGCTGTCATGGAACATGGCCCCCAGAGGTAGGCGCGACGCGGCGCGTCCGCCAGCGGGGAGATGCGCCTTCGCCCCCTTTTCAACGCTCCGGCGGGAGGCCTGTCCCCGAGGGAAAAAGCGGAGGGCCCGTCCCGCGCGATGCGTGACGAGCCCCCAGGGTCCTCCGGGCAACCAGCGACGGCCCCCGACGGGCCCGCGCCACCTTCAGCTCAGGTGGTTGTTCACCAGCTTGGTCATCTCGAACATGGTGACGCTCTTCTTGCCGCCGAAGATGGGCTTCAGCTTGTCGTCGGCGTTGATCTGGCGCTTGTTCTTCGCGTCCTGGAGGTTGTTCTTCTTGATGTACTCCCAGATCTTGCTGACCACCGCGGTGCGGGGCAGCGCCTTGGACCCGACGATCGCCGCCAGCTCGCTGGAAGGCGTCATCTCCTTCATGAAGGCGGCGTTGGGCTTACGGCCCGCGGCCTTCTTGGCGGCAGGCTTCTTCGCGGCAGCAGGGGCAGACTTCTTCGCAGCGGCTTTCTTGGCGGCCATTCGTCTTGTGTCTCCTCCCCTCCGAAGGGGACGTTGCACGGCGTGCTTGCAGCTTCAAGCTAGAGCCGATGGCGCGTAGTAGCACGGCCTAGAGCGAAAAACAGCGTCCATCGCGCGCTTTTTCCCTCTGACTCTCCTCGGAGCAATGGCTTCGGAGGCTAGAACTCGGCCCCGCAGCGCATTCTTCCCTCGGGAGCGGAACCGCCGCGACGCGTCTGGAGCCCCAAAAACCGGCTCCGGAGGCCGTTCTCCCTCGGGGATTGCGCCTCGCGACGCGCCCGGAGGCGGAAAGTCGGCGTCCGGAGCGCGCGCCTCCTCGGGGCGGACCCTGCCCATTTCGACGGTGGACGGGATGTGGCTTTTCGGATGAAACAGCGCCCATGAATGCCCTCATCACTGGCGCCGGAGGCTTCCTGGGGACCTGGCTCGCGCGGGCGCTGGCCGCGCGCGGCGACCGGGTCTCCTGCCTGCTGCGCCCCACCACGGACGCCCGCGAGCTGGAGAAGGCCCTGGAGGGCCACCCCTGGACGCGGGTGGTGGGCGACGTGACGGACCCCGCCTCGCTGGCCGGCGCGGTGCAGGGCGTGGACGTCGTCTTCCACCTGGCCGGCATCCGCCGCGCCGCGCTGCGCGACGAGTTCATGCGCGTCAACGCGCACGGCACCCGCCTCGTCTGCGAGGCCATGGCCGCCCTGCCCCAGCCCCGCCCCCGGCTGGTGATGTGCGGCTCGCTGGCCTCCCACGGCCCCTCCACCCCGGAGCGGCCCCACGTGGAGGAGGACGCCTTCCATCCCCATGAGTGGTACGGCGAGAGCAAGGCGGAGGCGGAGCGCATCGCGTTCTCCTTCCAGGACCGGCTGCCCGTGACGGTGATCCGCCCGCCGCGCATCCTGGGGCCCGGAGACCGGGAAAACCTGACCTTCTTCAAGCTGGGAAAGCAGGGCATCCGGCTGGAGCTGACCGGGGGGCCCCGGCCGCTGTCGCTGGTGGACGTGGAGGACGTGGTGGACCTCCTGCTGGTCCTGGCGGAGCGGCCGGAGGCCCTGGGGGAGGCGTTCTTCTGCGCGGGCCCGGAGCGGCTGACCCTGGAGGAGATGGAGGACCTGGGGGCGAAGGCGCTGGGGTTCAAGACGCGCACCTGGCGGCTGTCCCCGGCGGTGCTGACGGCCCTGGCCACGGCGGCGGACGGCGTGACGCGGGTGACCGGGCGGAAGCTCCCCCTGAACCGGAAGCTGGCGCGGCAGCTGCTGGCCCCGGCCTGGACGTGCTCGGGGGCCAAGGCCGAGCGCCTGCTAGGCTTCCGACCTCGCCGGGGGCTGGCGGAGTCCATCACGCGCAGCGGTGAATGGTATCGCGCGAAGGGCTGGTTATAGCCCCATGCGCCCAAAGGGCCGGCGGCCCAGGCCGGCCCTTCCACTGTCGTTGACCGCACCCCCCCCAGGATGGGAGGAAGCCCGACCGCCCATGCCCCCCAAAGTGCCCGCCAAAGCAGCCTTCTTCGACGTCGACGGGACGCTGGTCCGGACGAACATCGTCCACGTCTATGCCTATTACGCGACGAACCGGGGCTCGCTCCGGGGGATCGCGGGCCGCACCCTGGGGACCGCCCTGGGGCTGCCGGTGTTCGGCATCCTGGATGCCGTCAACCGCAAGGCCTTCAACGAGTTCTTCTACCGCTACTACGCGGGCCTCAGCGAGGACCGGCTGGTCACCATCGCGGAGGACATGTTCGAGGACGTCCTCAAGCCCGCGCTGTACGAGCAGACGCAGGACCTCATCGACGAGGCGCGCCGCGCCGGCTGCCGCATCGTGCTCGTCACCGGGGCGCTGGACTTCACCATGCGCCCCCTGGCCCGGCACCTGGGCTGCGACGACGTCATCGCCAACAAGATGCAGTTCGTGGGCGGCAAGGCCACCGGCAAGGTGATTCCGCCCATCATCGAAGGCGCCAACAAGGCCAACGCCATCCGCGCCTACTGCGAGCGCGAGAACCTGGCCCTCAACCAGTGCCACGGCTACTCGGACAGCGCCTCCGACTACGCCATGCTCGCCGTGGTGGGACGGCCCACCGCGGTGAACCCGGACCTGCGGCTGCGCTCGCTCGCGCGCGCGTACAACTGGCCCATCCTGGACCTGAAGTAACCCCACCCTTTCGCCGCCCCCTTCATCCATGCGCCCGCTCAAGACGCTCCAGAAGCTGTACGACGAGGAAAGCCAGGTGGTCATCACGGAGAAGGGCAGCCCTCCGCGGGCGCTCTTCTACGGCGAGGGCTTCCTCCAGGAAGACCTGCCCGTGGGCACCCGGGTCATCTTCCCCCGCCCCCCGCTGGAGGGCGTGCCCAACGTGAAGGCCGCCATCCGCTGGGCCATCAACCACCCGGAGGGCATGGACCCTCTGCACGCGCTGCTCAAGCCCGGCATGCGGCTGACCTGCGTCATCGACGACATCAGCGTCCCCCTGCCGCCCATGGTCACCCCGGACGTGCGCCAGTCCATCCTGGAGGTGGTGCTGGAGCTGTGCGCGGACTCGGGCGTGGACGACGTGCACCTGGTCATCGCCAACGCGCTCCACCGCCGGATGACGGAGGGGGAGATGAAGCGCATGGTGGGCCAGAAGATCTTCGACGCCTACTACCCGGACCGCTACTACAACCACGACGCGGAGGACCCGGACGGCATCACGGAGCTGGAGCGCACCAGCCACGATGAGGTGGTGGCGGTGAACCGCCGCGTGGCGGAGAGCGACCTCGTCGTCTACGTGAACGTGAACTTCGTGCCCATGAACGGCGGGCACAAGTCCATGGGCACGGGCGTGACGAACTACGCGTCGCTGCGCCACCACCACAACCCGAAGACCATCCGCGACTCCGACAGCTACATGGAGCCGAAGGCGAGCGCGCTCTACACGAAGAACTCGCGCATCGGGACGGTCATCGACAAGACGCTGAAGGTCTTCCACATCGAGACCACGCTGAACAACCGCATGTTCGGCGCGCCCACGGACTTCCTCGCGAAGAAGGAGGAGGACTACACGGAGGCGGACCGGCTGAAGTTCCAGGCCCTGCGCTACACGCTGTCCAAGCTGCCCCGCGCGGCGGCGCGGAAGGTCCTCAACGCCATCCCCGCGCCCTACGACGTGACGGGCGTGTTCGCGGGGGCCACGGAGCCCACGCACGCCAAGACGCTGGAGCAGAGCTGGAAGCAGTACGTGGTGCCGGTGGAGGGGCAGAGCGACATCGTCATCTTCCCCATCCCGTTCGTCAGCCCCTACAGCGTCAACTCCATCCTCAACCCGCTGCTCGTGCAGGTGATGGGGCTGGGCTACTTCTACAACCTCAACCGGGGCGTGCCGCTGGTGAAGAAGGGGGGCGTGCTCATCCTCCTGCACCCGGCCTACGACGAGTTCGACCCCGTCCAGCACCCCAGCTACATCGAGTTCTTCCACCGGCTGCTGCCGGAGACGCGGGACTCCATGCGGCTGGAGCACAAGTACGAGAAGGAGTTCGCGGAGAACCCCAGCTACGTGCACCTGTACAGGAAGGGCAACGCCTACCACGGCGTGCACCCCTTCTACATGTGGTACTGGGGCGAGAACGGTCGCCAGCACGTGGGCAAGGTCATCGTCGCGGGCGCGGAGAACAACCACGTCCCGGCCCTGCTCGGCTGGGACCGCACCGACACCCTCTCCGAGGCGATTGAAGAGGCGCGCGGCTTCATGGGGCGCTCGGCGTCCATCAGCCTGCTGCGCATCGCGCCCACGGTGATGGTGGACGTGAAGTGAAAGGGTCGCACACGGACATGGCCACGCTTCCCCCGCTGGACGTCACCCAGGTCTTCACCGGCAAGCGCATCGTCTTCGTCGGCACCACCGGCTTCGTGGGCAAGGTGACGCTGTCGATGCTGCTGGCCCACTACGGCGACGTGCTGGACCGGGTCTACGTCGTCGTGCGCAAGGGCAGCGCCGCGTCCGCGGAGCGCCGCTTCTTCGACAAGGTGGCGCCCAGCGAGCCCTTCCAGCCGCTGCGCGACCGCCTGGGCGATGACGGCGCCATGGAGTACCTCCAGAAGAAGTGCACCGTCCTGGACGGCGACATCACCGACCCCTGGGTGGGCCTGGAGGAGGCGCAGGTGGAGGCGCTCACCGGGCAGGTGCACGCCATCGTCAACTGCGCGGGCCTCGTCTCCTTCAACCCGTCGCTGGAGGTGGGCCTCAACGTCAACACCCACGGCGTGAAGAACGCGGTGGCGCTGGCGCTGCGCTGGAGCGTGCCGCTCATCCACATGTCCACCGCGTTCGTGGTGGGCAACCGCAGCGGGCTCGTCTTCGAGGACGAGCCGGTGCTGGGCTACTTCCCCAAGCAGGAGGAGATGGACGGGCGCGACTTCAGCCTGGAGCAGGAGCTCCAGGACGCGGAGAAGATCGTGGCCCGCCTGCGCGAGCAGGCGGATGACAAGGCGCTCACCTCCATCTTCCGGAAGAAGGCGCTGGACCGGCTGGAGGAGGAGGGCCGCGACGCCACCGACGAGAAGACGCTGCGCCTGGCCGTGGGCCGCGAGCGCAAGCTGTGGCTGTCCGGCGAGCTGGTGCGCGCGGGCATGGAGCGCGCGCAGCACTGGGGCTGGCCCAACACGTACACGTACGCCAAGCACCTGGGTGAACAGGTGCTGGCCGGGACGCCGGGGCTCCGCTACTCCATCGTGCGGCCCTCCATCGTGGAGAGCGCGGCGCACTTCCCCTTCCCCGGCTGGAACGAGGGCTTCACCACGTCCGCGCCGCTGGCGTACGCGGGCATCAAGGGCCAGCGCGGCATCCCCGCGGGGGACCACGCCATCCTGGACATCATCCCGGTGGACCAGGTGGCGGGCGCCACGCTGGGCATCACCGCGCACGCGATGCAGGTGGAGGAGCGCCGCGTCTACAACCTGGCGTCCGGTGACGTGAACCCGTTCCTCGCCAGCCGCTCCGTGGAGCTGGTGGGCCTGTACCGCCGCCGCTTCTACCGCAACCGCGAGACGGGCAACTCGCTGGTCAACGCGCTGCGCTCGCGCATCGAGCCGCAGCCGGTGAGCAAGCAGGAGTTCCAGCTGCTCAGCGCGCCCATGCTGGCGAAGGGCGCGAAGCTGCTGAAGAAGACGCTGGATGAGGTGCGGCCCGCGTGGGGCGCGCCGCGCGTCCAGGCGATGGTGGACAAGGCCCGCGCCGCGCTGGACGAGGTGGAGTCCCAGGCGGACAGCCTCACCGGCCTCATCGACCTGTTCCTCCCCTTCCTCTGGGAGAACCGCTACGTCTTCCGCTGCGACAACACGCGCTCCGTCTACGAGCGCATGGCGCCGGCGGACCGCGCGAGGATCGGCTGGGCGCCGGAGCGCATCGACTGGCGCGAGTACTTCCTGGGCACGCACCTGCCCGGCCTGGAGAAGTGGGTGTTCCCCGGCCTGGACGAGGAGCGCGAGAAGCGCACCGCCATCCCCGCGCACCGCGACCTCCTGGAGCTGTTCGAGGCCACCGTGCACGCGTACCGCCACCGGGTGGCGTTCCGCATGGCCGCGGGGGAGAAGGAGGAGCGCTTCACCTTCGGCGAGGTGCACCGCTACGCGGCCCGCGTGGGCAGCTACCTGCTGGCCCAGGGCATCAAGCGCGGCGACCGCGTCCTGCTGGTGTCGGAGAACCGGCCGGAGTGGGCCATCAGCTACTTCGGCATCCTGCGCGCCGGCGCCACCGCCGTGCCGGTGGACCCCTCGCTCACGGAAGCGGAGGTGGTCAACATCGCGAAGCGCGCGGCGGCCCGGCAGTGCCTCGTGTCCGAGCAGGCCGCGGAGGACTTCCCCGGCCTCCTCACCGCGCTGGGCGAGGGCGTGGGCGTGGCGAGCCTCGCGGAGGCCATGACGGGCGACCCGGCGTACCCGGACCGCATTGGCCCGGTGAGGAAGTCCGCCGCCGCGGACGACGTGGCGAGCGTCATCTTCACCTCCGGCACCACCGGCACGCCCAAGGGCGTGATGCTCACCCACCGCAACTTCGCGTCGCTGGTGGCGAAGCTGGCGGGCGCGTTCGACGTGGGCGTGGGCGACGGCGTGCTGTCCGTGCTGCCCCTGCACCACACCTTTGAGTTCTCCGCCGGCTTCCTCACGCCGTTCATGCGCGGCGCGGAGATCACCTACATCGACGAGCTCACGTCGGACCGGCTGGGCGACGTCTTCGAGACGGGCCGCGTGACGGCGATGATCGGCGTGCCCGCGCTCTGGCAGCTGCTGCACCGGAAGATCACGCAGGAGCTGGCCGCGCGCCCGCCGGTGGTGGAGCAGGCGCTCAAGGCGCTGATGGCGGCCAACGGGGAGCTGCGCAACCGCAGCTCGCTCAACCTGGGCAAGCTCCTGTTCTGGCCGGTGCACCGCAAGTTCGGCGGCCGGGTGAAGGTGCTGGTGTCGGGCGGCTCCGCGCTGTCGGAGGAGGTGCACCAGGCCTTCCACGAGCTGGGCTTCACCATGCGCGAGGGCTACGGCCTCACGGAGGCCGCGCCGGTGCTGGCGGTGTCCGAGGCCACCAACAAGCGCGTGAAGGGCACGGTGGGCAAGGCGCTGCCGGGCATCGAGTTCAGGATCCTCAACCCGGACAACGACGGCATCGGCGAGGTGCTGGCCAAGGGCCCCAACGTGATGGCGGGCTACTTCGGGGACCGCGAGGCGACCGAGGCCGTGGTGAAGGACGGCTGGCTGCACACCGGCGACCTGGGCCGCATGGACGACGAGGGCCGCCTGTACCTCATGGGCCGCGCCAAGGACGTCATCGTCGACGCCAACGGCAAGAACGTCTACCCGGACGAGCTGGAGGAGCTGTACCAGGAGCACGAGCACATCAAGGAGCTGTCCATCGTCGGCCTGCCGGACGAGGCCGGCGGCGAGAAGGTGGCGTGCCTGTGCGTGCCGGACTTCAAGGACCGCCCGCGCGAGGAGGTGCGCCATGAGCTGGAGGAGCACTTCCGCAAGGTGAGCGCGGGCATGCCCTTCTACCGGCGCGTGAAGGTGCTGCGCTTCTGGGACGGCGAGCTGCCGCGCACCTCCACGCGCAAGGTGAAGCGCAAGCGGGTGGTGGAGGAGCTCCAGCGGCTGGACCGCGTGTCCGCCACCGCGGGCCGCGTGAAGGAGAAGGCGCAGGCGGCGTCCAGCACGGGCGGCGTGGCGGACTGGCTCTACCCGCTCGTCGCGGAGGTGTGCCACCGCCCGGTGTCGGACGTGCGGCCGGAGGCGCAGCTGTTGGGCGACCTGGGCTTCGACTCGCTGATGCTCACGGAGATGTCCGTGGCGCTGGAGGGCGCGGGCGTGCCGCTGCCCGCCATCGAGGACCTGACGCAGGTGCAGACGGTGGAGGACCTGCGCAAGCTGGTGGTGGCCTCCGGGCGCCGGCCCTCGGCGGAGACGCGCGCGCGCGACATCAAGCGGGAGGTCGAGCGCGCGGAGGAGGCGGAGATTCCGGTGCCGGAGTCCGTGTCCGCGCTGGGCCGGCAGCTGATGTCCTTCGGGCAGAAGGTGCTCTACGGCGGCGTCTTCGACGTGAAGGTGACGGGCAGGTCGTTCATCCCGCAGAACCGCAACTTCCTCGTCATCGCCAACCACGCCAGCCACCTGGACGCGGGCCTGGTGCGCGTGGTGCTGGGCGACCAGGGCGAGCGCATGGTGTCGCTGGCCGCGCGCGACTACTTCTTCGACACGCCGCTCAAGCGCGCGTGGTTCGAGAACTTCACCAACCTCATCCCCATCGACCGGCAGGGCAGCCTGCGCGAGTCGCTGCGCGTGGCGGGCGAGGCGCTCCGGCAGGGCTTCAACGTCCTCATCTTCCCGGAGGGCACGCGCTCCCGGACGGGCGAGCTGATGGAGTTCAAGCCCACGCTGGGCTACCTGTCGCTCACCTACGGGGTGGACGTGCTGCCGCTCTACATCCACGGCGCGTATGAGGCGCTGCCCAAGGGCTCCATGTTCCCGAAGACGAAGGAGCTGGAGGTGCACGTGGGCCCGGCGCTGCAGCACGCGTCGTTGAGGGCCCGGGCGCAGGGCATGGCGCGCTCGGAGGGCTACCGCTACGTGACGCACATCGCGGAGGAGGCGGTGCGCGCGCTGCGGGCGGGCAAGGTGCTGGACCTGGAGCAGGTGGGCGCGGACCGGGACTTCACCCCGCCCGCCCGGGCCCTGCCGGAAGGGAAGGACGCGTGAAGCTGCTCGTCACCGGAGGCACGGGGTTCCTGGGCACGCACCTGGTGCCCAGGCTGGTGGCTGAAGGCCACGAGGTGCGCCTCATCGCGCGCTCGAAGCCTTCAGGCCCCGCGTTCGCGAAGACGGAGGTGCGCCAGGGCGACCTCAAGGACCGGGACGCCGTGCGCCGCGCGCTGGAGGGCGTGGACGCCGTCTACCACCTGGCGGGGCTCGTCTCCTTCCAGAACAAGGACGCGCGGCGGATGTACGAGCTGCACGTGGACTGCACGCGCGAGTTCCTGCGCGACGTGCGCGAAGCGGGCGTGAAGCGCGTCATCCTGGGCTCCACCTCCGGCACCATCGCGGTGTCGAAGGAGGACCGCGTGGGCACGGAGGAGGATGACTACCCCATCACCACCGTGGCCCGCTGGCCCTACTACCTGTCGAAAATCTACGAGGAGAAGCTGGCGCTGGAGTACTGCCGCAAGCACGCCATCCCGCTGGTGGTGCTCAACCCCAGCCTGCTGATGGGGCCCGGGGATGACCGCCTGTCCTCCACCTGGACGGTGGTGAAGTTCCTCAACCGGGAGATTCCGTCCATGCCCGGCGGCGGCATCTCCTTCGTGGACGCGCGCGACGCGGCCACGGCCTTCGCGCAGGCGCTCACCCGGGGCGAGGTGTATGGCCGCCACCTGATGGGCGTGAACATGGCCATGTCGGACTTCTTCGACCGGCTCCAGCGCCTCACCGGCGTGCCCGCCCCGCGCATGAAGCTGCCGCGCGAGGTGAACATCTGGGGCGGCAAGCTGCTGGAGCAGGTGGCGAAGCTGCGCGGCGTCGCGTCCAGGCTCGACCCGCAGGAGGTCGAGATCGGCGAGCACTTCTTCTACCTGGAGCCCGCCAAGGCCGAGCGCGAGCTGGGCTTCAAGGCGCGCGACGTGCACGAGACGCTGCTCGACACCGTCCAGTACATCTACTCGAAGATGCCGCCCGGCAGCCTGCCCGGCACCCGCGGCCGGCTGGCCGAGTCGCGCGAAGGCACCTGACGTCTGGCGGCGGGGGCGCGGCGGGCCCTACGGGTTCGCCGCGCCGCCGCGCACCCGGCCGCCGCTCACGCGCTCCACGAGCCGGGCGGCGTTCGGGTCCTGGTCCTTGCGGTGCCACACCCAGGCGGCGCCCAGGAAGGCCAGGCCCAGGAGGACGAGCACGAGCCGGGCCAGGAAGGACGGGCCACCGCTTTCGTCCGCCGCCGCCATGGGGCTCAGCCCACCACGCGGTTGCGGCCGGTCTTCTTGGCCTTGTAGAGGTTCGCGTCCGCCACCTTGATGAACTGGGACGGCTCCGACATCTCCGAGGCGACCTCCGCCACGCCGATGGAGATGGTGACGGGGATGTCCTTGTCCTCGAAGGCGAAGCGCTTGTCCTCCACCAGCTTGCGGATCTTCTCCGCGAACAGGCGCGCCTTGTCCGGCCCGTCCTCCGGCATGACGATGGCGAACTCCTCGCCGCCGTAGCGCGCGAAGCACTGCTCGCGGCGCACCAGCCGCTTGATGGACTGGGCCATCTCGCGCAGCACGTAGTCGCCGGCCAGGTGGCCGTGGACGTCGTTGATCTGCTTGAAGTGGTCGATGTCGAACATCATCAACGACAGCGTGCGCTGGTACCGGTGCGAGCGGCCCATCTCCCGCTCCAGGTACTCCAGGAAGTAGCGCTTGTTGTTGATGCCGGTGAGGCCGTCCGCGATGGTCAGCGTGTAGATGGTCTCGTGGTACTGGGTCTCGATGTTGTCGCCATCGAGGAACTTGAAGATGGAGCCGCCCACCTTCACCAGGTCCCCGCTGCGCAGCGGCTGCGCCTGGAGCACCTCCCGGTCGTTCAGATAGGTGCCGTTGGTGGACTGGAGGTCCTCCACGTACATCTTTCCCTGCCGGCCCCAGATGCGCGCGTGGCGGCGGGACACGTTGTCCAGGTCCACCACGATGTGGTTGTGCTGGTCCCGACCGATGGTGAACTCGGTCTCCTCCAGCACGTACTTCTTGCCCAGCTCAGGGCCGTGGATCTGCACGAGGCAGCACTCGGTGCCGCGCTCGGGACCCGGGGTGAGGCTGGAGATCTTGGTGACTCGCGTTTGGTCGCCAGACATCGCCCGGCCACGCTAGCACGCAAGGTCCGGGGAAGCCACGCAAGCCAAGAGGACGCACGGGGTTGCGCCCCTCCTCCTACATGCGGCGAAAGCGGGAGGTCACCGCGCGCCCCCCCACCTCCGCCGGTTGGGCACTCAACGGAAAGGCTTGCACGGGCGGCGCGGCCATTGTGGCCCGGCGGCCGGGGGCTAACGTGGCCGGTACCTATGTCAAAGCTGCTGGCCATGATTCTTGCGGGAGGCGCGGGCACGCGCCTGGAGCCCCTGACCCGAGAGCGCGCGAAGCCCGCGGTTCCGTTCGGTGGGCGCTACCGCATCATCGACTTCGTCCTGTCGAACTTCGCCAACTCCGGCGTGTACCGGATGAAGGTGCTGACCCAGTACAAGAGCGACTCGCTCAACAACCACCTGTCGCGCGCGTGGCGCATGACGGCGTTCCTGGGCCACTACGTGGAGGCGGTGCCGGCGCAGATGCGCACCGGCGTGGACTGGTACAAGGGCAGCGCGGACGCCATCTACCAGAACCTCAACATCATCACGGACGAGGAGCCGGACCACATCTTCGTCTTCGGCGCGGACCACGTGTACCGGATGGACGTCCGCAAGATGCTGGACTTCCACATCCAGCAGA
The DNA here is from genome assembly GCF_041903675.1 of Corallococcus sp. RDP092CA. NCBI lineage: Bacteria > Pseudomonadati > Myxococcota > Myxococcia > Myxococcales > Myxococcaceae > Corallococcus > Corallococcus sp. RDP092CA. The sequence continues at coordinate 219,608 of NZ_JAYESI010000009.1, forward strand.
AGGCCGCGTGCACGGTGGCCGCCATCCCGGTGCCCATCGAGCAGGGGCGCGAGTTCGGCATCATCGACGTGGGGCCGGACGGGCGGATGCTCCAGTTCCTGGAGAAGCCCAGGGACCCGCCGCCCATGCCGGGCAACCCGAAGATGTGCCTGGCGTCCATGGGCAACTACCTCTTCACCACGGACACGCTGGTGAAGCAGGTGGTGCGCGACGCGGCGGACGAGAAGAGCGCGCACGACTTCGGCAAGTCCATCATCAGCGAGCTCTACAAGCACGAGCCCGTGTACGTGTACGACTTCGCGCAGAACACGGTGGCCGGCCAGGAGGAGAAGGAGCGCGGCTACTGGCGGGACGTGGGGAACATCGACGTGTACTACCAGTCCAACATGGACCTGGTGGAGGTGGACCCGACGTTCAACCTCTACAACGACCGCTGGCCCATCCACACGCAGCCCAACAACTACCCGCCGGCGAAGTTCGTCTTCGCGGACCGGGAGAACAAGCGCGTGGGCACCGCCACGGACTCGCTGGTGGCGGAGGGCTGCATCATCTCCGGCGGCCACGTGCACCGCTCCGTGCTGTCGCCGAAGGTGCGGGTGAACTCCTATTCGGAGGTGGAGGACTCCATCCTCTTCGAGAACGTCACCATCGGCAGGCGGTGCCGCATCAAGCGGGCCATCATCGACAAGAACGTGGAGATTCCGCCCGGGATGACCATCGGCTACGACCCGGTGGAGGACCGGCGCCGCTTCCACGTCACGTCCGGCGGCGTCGTCGTCATCCCCAAGGGGATGAAGGTCACCTGACGGCCGCCAGCGGTCCCCAGGCGGCGGGCGCTCCCGGAGCACGTCCGGAGCGCCCGCTCCGCGCTTGACCGCTCAGCGGAACGCGGCCTTCACGTCCGGCCGGTTGAGCAGGATGACCGACCAGATGCCCGGCACGAGCGACAGGCACATGCACGGGCCGCAGCACGGGATGCAGCAGAGGATGGCGGCCGTCATGGACAGGCCGTAGCTCTGCAGGTTCTTCATCTTCCACCCGCCGAAGGCCACCAGCCCGTTGATCACCAGCCCGGGCACGGTGGACACGATGCGGCCACCCGGGGACAGCATCCACATCACCGCGTCCCTCCACTGCGGGGGGAGGCTCGGGTCGCTGTAGACGTGGGTGTACTTCTCCGGATCGATGGGGGCCGCCAGGCTCACCAGCGAGTACAGGAGCGTGAGGCCCGCCATCACCATCATCAGGATGGCCGGGACGGCCAGGTCCTGGGCCGCCTTGGCGCGCGTGGGGTTGAAGTCCGACGAGGGAGGGATGTCCTGGGGCGTGTCCATGGCTTCTCGGGTCAGGCGGGCTGGCGCATGGCCGCGACGGGGCGCTTCTCGAAGGCGGCCAGCGTGGTGGCGATCTCCTGGTTCACCTGCCGCAGCATGTCCTGCTTCTCCCGGAAGGGAAGGAAGGCGCTCTTGAAGCCGGACACGATGATGGTGGTGAGGTCCTCCAGCGACAGCCCCATGTTGCGGTGGGCCAGCCACAGCTCCTTCGTCACGGTGGTGTCGGTGATGAGGCGGTTGTCGGTGTTGATGGTCACCCGCAGGCCGTAGTCGAAGTAGAACTTGAGCGGGTGGGACTCCAGCGAGGGCACCGCGCCCGTCTGGACGTTGGAGGACGGGCAGACCTCCATGGGGATGCGGTGGTCGTTGACGTAGTTGAGCAGGTCCCCGTCCTCGCGCAGCCGGGTGCCGTGGCCGATGCGGTGCGCGCCCAGCGAGTGGATGGCCTGGGAGATGGACTCCGGGCCGAAGGCCTCGCCGGCGTGGGCGGTGCAGTTGACGTTGTTCTTGAGGATGAGGCGGAAGGCGTCCAGGTGGTCCTTCGCCGGGAAGCTGGCCTCCGCGCCCGCCAGGTCGAAGCCCACGACGCCGCGGTTCTTGTACGCCACGGACAGCTCCGCCAGCCGCATGGACGTCTGCGGGTTGATGTGGCGGATGCCGCAGACGATGACGGCGCACTTGATGCCCGTCTCGCGCTTGGCGGCGCGCAGGCCCTCCAGCACGGAGTCGATGACGGTGGTCATCTTCAGGCCCTTCTGCAGGTGCAGCGCGGGCGAGTAGCGCACCTCCAGCCAGCGCACGTTCTCCGCGGCGGCGTCCACGGCCAGCTCATAGGCGGCGCGGTAGAGGGACTCCGCCGTCTGGAGGACGGAGAGCGTCACGTCGAACGCGACGAGGTACTCCTCCAGGCTCTTGCACACCTGGCCCATGTGGATGGCCCTGGCCAGCCCGTCCTCGGTGTCGGCCATGAGCTTGATCTTCTGCTCCTCGGCCAGCTCCAGGATGGTCTTCAGGCGCATGGACCCGTCCAGGTGGCAGTGCAGGTCCGTCTTGGGGAGCGCGTGGAGCAGCTCCTCCGTCACCGCCAGCGTGGGAGGCGGGGTGATGTCCGTACGCCGGGCGGATGAGGGGATGCCGGTGGCGTTGGGGGTTTCGTCTTCACGAATCGTGGGCATGGTCGAAGTTCCTCGGTTGCGTCATCCTCCCCCAAACCATGCCGTCCCGCGCCTGTCCACGCCTGCTCCTGGTGACCTGCCTGACGTTGACGCTGGCCGTCATGGCGTGTCAGCGGGCGCCGGTGGAAGCGGCCTTCCAGTACTCCAGTGATGCCTCCTCCCGAACAGGGCTGACGGCGCTGGCGGACGGGGTGCTGCTGGGCAACGAGGCGGGCGCGGTGGTGCGCCTGGACCGCGAGGGCCGGCCGCGGTGGACCACCCGCCTGGGCCGAGAGGTGGCGGTGGCCCCCGCCGTGGCCGGCGACAGCGTCATCGTGGGCACGGTGGTGGGGGAGCTGGCCAGCCTGTCGCTCCAGGACGGCAAGGAGCGCTGGCGCCTGGGCGGCGAGCCGCCCGTGCTGACGCCCCCGGTGGTGGACGACGCGGGAGGCACGGTCTTCCTGGTGGCCCCCGACGGGGCGGTGCGGGCCGTGGCGGTGGACTCCGGACAGACGCGCTGGAAGCGGTCGAGGCAGGCCCCGGAGTCCGCGCCGGCGGAGGCCCTGGGGTCGCGGTCCTCCGTGGCCCCCTCGCTCCGGCCCGCGCCGGTGCTGGTGGGGGACGTGCTGGTGGTGCCGCTCGCCTCCGGGCTGTGGGCGCTGGACGCTCGGAGCGGTGAGCCGCGCTGGTCGCTGCCGGTGACGGACGTGGTGGGGCTCGACTCGGAGCGCGACACCGTCTTCGCGGCCACGCGGCCGGGCCGGGTGCTGGCGCTGTCCCTGAAGGACGGGAGCACGCGCTGGGAGCAGCGCTTCGCGGACGGGGTGACGGGGCCGCCGGCGCGGGCGCTGGGCGCGCTGTGGGTGGGCGCGGGGCCATCGTCGGTGGTGGGGCTGTCCACCGCGGAGGGACGGGAGCTGGCTCGGGTGGAGCTGCCCTCCGCGCTGGTGGGCCGGGTGCAGGTGGGGCTGGAGGACCTGCTGCTGGTGCCCACGGCCGGGCACGAGGGGCGCCTGGTGGCGCTCAAGGCGCCGGGCTGGACGCCCGCGTTCACGGTGCGGGCGGACACGCCGCTGCGCACGCGGCCGGTGGTGCGCGGTCCGCGGGTGTTCGTGCTGGGGCTGGACGGCCGCGTGCTGGCGTGGCGGCTGCGGGTGCCGCCGCCCGCCTGACGCCTCAGGCGCCGGAGTGGGGGCGGGCCTCCGCGTCCGCGGCGCCGGGGGCCTCCAGGTAGTCCAGGTCGCGGTGGAAGGTCTCCGCCAGCCGCGCGAGCGAGAGGAGCGCGAGGACGAAGCACACCGCGCCCACGGCGAGCGCCGCGTGCGCCACGCCCAGGGAGCCCTTGAGCTCGCCGAAGGCGGTGGCCGCGAGCACCGCGGAGCCGCGCACGAAGTTGGGCACCGACGTCGTCACGGTGGCGCGGACGTTGGTGCCGAACTGCTCGGCGGCCATGGTGACGAGCACGGCCCAGTAGCCCACGCTCAGGCCGATGAGGAAGGTCAGCGCGTAGATGAGCGCCGGCGTGAGGCCCGGCACCAGCCCGTACACCAGCACCAGCGCGAACCAGGCGGTGAGGCAGAAGCCCACTGCGCGCTTGCGGCTCTGGAGCCACTGGCTCAGCACGCCGGACAGGAGGTCTCCCAGCGTCAGGCCCACGCTGCCGAAGAGGATGGCGTTGCCCGCGGTCACCGTGCCCTGCACGTGGAGGCCCGCGGTCAGCTCCGGGGCGAAGACGAAGAGGATGCCGGTGGTGAAGTAGATGGGCACGCCCACGAGGATGCAGCCCAGGTACTTGGAGAAGCGGCCGCCCGTGAGGAGCAGGAGCGCGTTCCCCTTCGCGGGGCCGGCCTTCTGCGTGAAGAGGACGGACTCGGACACCTTGAAGCGCGCGAAGAGGAGCAGCAGCCCCAGCACGCCGCCCGTCACGTAGGCCGTCTTCCAGTGCAGGTGCTGCGCGACGAGCGCCGCGACGACGACGCCCAGCATGCCCAGCGTGGCGACGACGGTGGTGCCCAGGCCGCGCTTCTCCCTGGGCAGGGACTCCGCGACCAGGGTGATGGCCGCGCCCAGCTCGCCCGCGAGCCCCAGGCCGCCGAGGAAGCGGCAGGCGGCGTAGCTGTTCACGTCCCAGACGAAGGGGTTCAGCAGGTTCGCCGCCGAGTACAGGAGGATGGAGCCGAACATCACGGACAGCCGCCCCCGCCTGTCCCCCAGCAGCCCCCAGAAGAGGCCGCCCACCATCATCCCCGCCATCTGCGCGTTGTAGATGACGAGCCCCTTCTGGAAGATGTCCGAAGGGTCCGTGAGGCCCAGGTCCTTCAGCGACGCGACGCGCACCACGCCGAAGAGCGTGATGTCGAAGAGGTCCACGAAGTAGCCCAGCCCCGCCACGAGGACGGTGAGGTTCAGGACCGAGCGCAGCTCCCGGAGGCGGTTCATTCCGCGTGATTAGGGGCGTTCCCGAGCCGGGGGCAAGCGCTACGTGAGGGCCGCCTGCCCCCGCGATGCCGCGCGCCCCCGGCCGACCCGCGCGGCCCCCGGTGTGGCGCTGGCTCCAGGGCAGGGGCGTCTGGCATTGCGACAAGGCTTCGCCCTTCATGAAACACAGACATCCGGGCCCCGGAGGCCGCCGTCCCCGCACCGGAGCGCGGGGCGGTGGCGCTCCAGGTCCGGGAGGGCGGGCAGGCGTGGCCACCGCCCTTCCGCCGCCCCCACCCGGGCGTGACGACAACCCGCACGGCGCGGAGCTTCCAGAAGAATTTCATGGAAGGTAGGTTTTACCGCATGTCCCAGTTGGAGGCCGTGGCGTGGCAGCGCGTGGTGGTGCTGGCCCTGGTGCTGGGCCTGGGGGGCGCCGCGTGGGCGGCCGGTCCATGGCGGGCGCTCGCGCGCGTGGCCACGCCTGAAGACCGCGCACTGCTGGAGCGGGTGCGGGGGCAGAGCAGCGACCTGCCGGTGGCGCTGGAGCCGGAAGCCGGTCCGTCGATGGACGCGAGCCCCGAGGGCGCGTGGCGTGAGGCGGAGCGGATGGCCTCGCGGAAGGACGCGCGCGCGGTGCTGTGGTTCACGCGCGACGGCGCGGAGCTGCGTGTGTCGGTGGCGGCGCCGCGCACGGGCCACCTGTTCGTGAGGACCGCGCGGGTGGAGGGCGCGCCGGAGTCGCTGGCGTGGTCCGTGGGGGCGGAGGCCCTCGCGCTGGCGGTGCGTTCGGCGCTGCGCGCGGTGGACGCGGGTGAGCCGCTGGGCGAAGTCGTCGCGCCCCCTCCTCCACCTCCCGTGGTGGCGGCGCCCCCTCCTGCGCCCCCCGCCACGGCGGAGCCCGTGGCCGAGGCGCCGGTGGACGGGGCCTTCGTCCAGGTGGGCCTGCACGCGGCGCTGGATGGCTATCACCCCGGAGGACAGCAGGGCCTGTCCGTGGGCGCCGGGTGGGCCGGCCGGGTGCTGCGCCTCCGCGCGCAGGTGCTGGCGTCGCTGCCGGTGCGGCTGCGGGATGCATACGCGGACCTCCGCCTGACTCAGGGGGCCGCGCTGGCGTGGGCGGACGTTCCCTTCGTGAAGGCGGGCGCGTGGGAGGGCACGGTGGGGCTGGGGGCGGGCGTCGCGGGCTTCTGGCGGCGCACGACGGCGCGGGCCCCGGAGGTGGAGCCGGCACCTTCGCGCGGGGTGGCGGCCTTCGTCGTGGGGCCGGCGGTGCGCGTCGCGTGGCGGCTGGGACCGGTGCTCGCGCTGGAGGCGGCGCTGTCGGGCGAGGTGCTCCTGGGACGGCCCCGGCTGGGCTACGCGGTGGATGGCGGCTTCCAGCTCCGGGAGGACGGCGCGGCCGTGCGTCCCCGACTGGGAGTGGGGATGGCGATTTTTCCGTGAGCACCGATGACCCGATTTCGCGGCGTCCGTCCTCCTTGCCGGACATGAGGAGCTCGGGCTCACATGCGACCGTCGCGCCCCGGGGCGAGGACCCCCGGCTGATGGCGGCCATGCGGGGTCAGCGCGACGCGACCGAGTCCCTGCTCCTGGAGCTGCTGCCGCGGGTGCGCAACCTGGTGCGCTACCTGGTGCGCGGGGACTCGGACGTGGAGGACATCGCCCAGGAGTCGCTCATCGCGCTGGTGCGGGGCCTGCCCACCTACCGCGGCGACGGGCGCTTCCACGGCTGGGTGGACCGCGTGGTGGTGCGCACCACGTTCGCGTGGCTCAAGCGTTCACGCGGGCGCGAGGCCCGCTACAGTGAAGACCCGGTGGAGCTGTTGGCGGTGCCGTCCGACGAAGCGCCGGCGGACGAGTACCTGCATCGCCGTCACCTGGTGACGTTGCTGGACAGGCTGTCGACGGAGCAGCGGCACGCGCTGGTGCTGCACCACGTGCTGGAATTGAGCGTGCAGGAGATCGCGACAGAGCTGGGCGTCCCCTTCGAGACCGTGCGCAGCCGGCTGCGCCTGGGCCGCACCGCCTTGCGCGCTTGGGCCTCGGACGGCGAGGCGCCGGAGGGGGAGACGTCATGAGCCCCCGCCCCCCCGACGACGGTGACGTGGAGCCGCTCGACGACCTGCTGCGGCCCCTGGATGGCGGCAGTGGTCCCGCGCGGCGGTTGTCCCGGCAGCGCTCGAGCGCGCTCGTCCAGGCGGCGCTGGACGCGGCGCTCCAGCAGGCGCCGGAGCCTCCGCGGAGAAGCCGCAGGCGGCCCCCCGTGTGGCTGATGGCGGGCGCGGCGCTCATCTTCACCGGGGCCGCGGCCGCCGCCGTGTGGCGCTATGCGCGCCCCGAGCAGCCACCACCGGCGGTGCTGACACCGGCCGTCCCGGAGCCAACGCGGGTGGCCACGCTGGAGCCGGTGCCCCTGCCCCCGCCGCCCCCACCCGAGCCGTTCGTCATCGAGCATCCCCGCCCGCTGCGGCCGAGCATCACCGTGAAGGAGTCCTCCAAGCCGGAGGACCTGCTGCGCCAGGCCAACGCGCTCCGCTCCGAGGGAAGGTGGAAGGAGGCGGAGGGGCTGTACCTGCGCGTCATCCGCGCGGAGCCGTCGTCGCTGGCCGCGTATGTCGCGCGCGTGGCGTCGGGGGCGCTGCGGCTGGAACACCTGGGCGACGCGCGAGGCGCCCTGCGCCAGTTCCAGGACGCGGTGCGGCTGCACCCCGGTGGCATGTTGGCTCCCGAGGCACGCCACGGCGTGGCCGAAGCCCACCGGGCCCTGGGGGACTCCACGGCGGAAGCCCGGGCGCTGGAGGAGTTCCTCGCGCTGCACCCCGACTCGCCGCTGAGCGCGGCGTCGCGCGCGCGGCTTCGGGAGCTGTCGCCACCATGAAGCGCGGCTCGCCATGGCGGTTCAAGCGGCGTCTCTGGGGGCGCCGTCGGTGGCAAGACCACGAGCCCATGAGGCTCCGCGTCGCAGGCTGGATTTCATGGGCCGGGCTGCTGCTGGGCGCCGCGTGCACGGTGGAGGATCCGGTGGCCACGCTGCGCTCCCCCGACGCGGGGCCCGACGTCCCGGATGAATGGGCGGCGCACTGCGCGGACAGCGGACCACCGCTCCTGCTGGGGGACCCGGCCTCGGGGCCCCAGGTCTGTAGCGGCCAGCTTGCGCAGACGCTGTTCCACCGCGCGGCGTGCTCGTGCGAGGGCCTGTCCCTCAGCGCCCCCTTCACCGTCGATGCGTTCCGAAGCTCGGCGGGGCCCTACGCTCCCGGCGGCACGGGCGGAGACGTGGGCGTGAACGGCGTCCTGTTCGCGAACGACCGCGTCACGGTGGGCGGCTCGCTCCAGGCAGGCGGTGTCCAGCTCAGCAGCCCCCTCGGCGTCGGCGGCGACCTGGACAGCAGCGGTCCCCTCTCCGGTCCGGGGACCTCCGCCACCGTGGCCGGGGATGCCCGGGTGAACGGAGACGTGGCGCTCGCGTCGCTCACCGTGGGCGGCGTGCTCACCGTCCCTCCGGAGTTCTCCCCCGGCCCCGCCCAGGCCGCCGAGCTGCGCCGCGAGCCCGTGCCTCCGGTCATCCCCTGCGACTGCGACGAGGGCTCCCGCTTCGACCCGGCCGCGCTCATCGCCCACCACACCGTGGACAACGACGACGCGGCCATCGGGTTGGATCCAGCGACGCTGGAGGACGTCACCGGCGAGCGCGCCCTGGAGCTGCCCTGTGGCCGCTTCCTGCTCACGCGCATCGCGGGGCCGGGCCACGCCACGCTGCGCATCCGGGGCCGCACCGCGCTGTTCATCCCCGGCGGCGTGGACCTGCGGGAGGCGCTCACCGTGGACGTGCGGCCTCCGGGCGAGCTGGACCTCTTCCTCGCGGGAGGCTTCGTCGTGTCCGGCCAGCTCACGCTGGGCTCCGCCGCCCTGCCCTCCAGGGTGCGCGTCTACGTCGCGGGCACGCAGGCGCTGGACATCTCCGCGGGCAGCACGCTCGCCGGCAACCTCTACGCGCCCCAGGCCCAGCTCAACCTGAGCGGCAACGCGGAGCTGTTCGGCTCGCTGTTCGTGCGCCACCTGGAGGCGTCCGGCGCGGTGCGGGTGCACCACGACGCGGACGTGCTCGACGCGGGCGCGGCGTGCCCCGCCGGGTGATCAGCGGAACACGACGGTCTTGTGGCCGTTGAGCAGGATGCGGTGCTGCACGAACCACGTCACCGCGCGGGCCAGCACCACGCTCTCCACGTCGCGGCCAATCGCCGTCAGCGCCTCGGGCGAGAGCGTGTGGTCCACGCGCTCCACGTCCTGCTCGATGATGGGCCCCTCGTCCAGGTCGCCCGTGACGAAGTGGGCCGTCGCGCCGATCAGCTTCACGCCCCGGTCGTAGGCCTGCTGGTACGGCCGCGCCCCCTTGAAGCTGGGGAGGAACGAGTGGTGGATGTTGATGAGCCGCCCGCGCAGCGCCTCGCACGTCTCCGCGGAGAGGATCTGCATGTACCGGGCGAGCACCACCAGGTCCACGCGCTGCTCGCGCACCAGCTCCAGCAGCCGCGTCTCCTGAAGCGCCTTGTTCTCCGGCGTCACCGGCAGGTGGTGGAACGGGATGTCGTGGGACGCGGCCAGCTGGTAGAAGTCCCGGTGGTTGGACACGATGGCCGGGATCTCCACCGGCAGGACGCCGCTGCGGTAGCGATACAGCAGGTCGTTCAGGCAGTGGCCGATCTTCGAGACCATCAACAGCACCCGGGGCTTCTCCGCCGCGTCGTGCAGGTGCCACTCCATGGCGAAGCGCCCCGCGAGCGCCCCGAAGGCCTCGCGCAGCTCCGCGGGCTCCGCCTTCCCCTCTTCATCCGCGAAGTGCACGCGCATGAAGAACAGCCGCGTCTGCGGGTCGCCATACTGGGCGCTGTCGAGGATGTTACAGCCGTGCTCGGCGAGCCAGCCGGAGACGGCGTGAACGATGCCGCGCTGATCCGGACACGACAGCGTGAGGATGTATTGGGCGGGACGCTCGGTCATAAGCGGCGGCGACTATAGCCTCGCCGGGTAACGGCCCGTTCCCGGGCGCGGCGGGGAGTGTCCAGTGTCCGGCGGGTGCTCGGCTCCGCCCCGCCGGAGCCGGACCGGAGAGCCGCGGGCGCGCTGCCGCGCCCCCTGGTACGCGCGGCTGGAGCGCACCGCGCGCGCCCGGGACGCCTCCCTCCCCGTCTCATGCGAGGCCCTGTGCAACGTTCGAGGGAAGAGCATTCCGAGGGGGGGGAGGCTTCCCTCCCCGGGAAGCGAACCTAGACTCAGCCCCGTCATGGCCGACCGTCTCCCAGCCGACGCGCCCCGCCGACGACGACCGGTGCCGGAGTCCCTGCGCGAGTACGGCCGGGGCATCGCGGGGGGCCTGCTCTTCAGCCTGCCGCTGCTCTACACGATGGAGGTGTGGTGGGCGGGCTTCACGTCCCATCCGGGCAGCGTGCTGGCCTACCTGGTGGCCACGTACGTGCTGCTGCTCGGGTACAACCGCTATGGGGGGTTCCGCCGGGACGTGAACTGGTTCGACGTCTTCACGGACTCGCTGGAGGAGCTGGGGCTGGGGCTGCTCGTGTCGCTGGTGGTGCTCGTGTTGATTGGCCGCATCGGCCGGGGCACGTCGCTCCAGGAGGCGGTGGGCATGGTGGTGGTGGAGGCCGGTACGGTGGCCATCGGCGTATCGGTGGGCACCGCGCAGCTGGGCGGCCAGCACCGCGAGCCGGATGAAGAGGAGGATCAGCGACGGCTGCGGTCCGCGGACCACGTCCCCGGTCAGCTGGTCATCGCGTTCTGCGGCGCGGTGCTGTTCGCGGCCAACGTGGCGCCCACGGAGGAGGTCGTGATGATCGCCGTGGAGGCGCAGCCCTGGTGCCAGCTGGGGCTCGCCGTGCTGTCGCTGCTGTTGGGCGGGCTCATCCTCTTCCAGAGTGACTTCACGCGCGCCAGGCGCTTCACGCGCCGCCGCCTGCGCCGGGACGTGCTGGCGGGCACCGTCGTCACGTACACGCTCGCGCTGCTGTCGAGCGCGCTGGTGCTGTGGTTCTTCGGCCGGTTCCAAGGCAACGGCCTGGCGGTCTGCATGGCGCAGGTGGTGGTGCTGGGGCTGGCGTCGACGCTGGGCGCCTCCGCGGGGAGACTGCTCATCCAATCATGAAGACGAACTGGAACTGGCTGGAGGGCGTCGTCTTCGTGTCGAGCTGCGTGCTGGTGGCGCTGGTCCTGGGCTACCTGGTGGTGGACGCCTGGACGACGGGCAGCGGTCCGCCGGACCTGGTCGTGAAGGTGGGCGCGCCCGTCGCCGCCGCGAACGCGAAGGAGTGGCGGGTGCCCGTCACGGTGACGAACCACGGCGACTCGGCGGCGGAGGAGGTCCACGTGCGCGTGTGGCTGCGAGGCGGCCGCGAGCCGAAGCAGGAGGCGGAGTTCGTGCTGGCCTACGTGCCACGCCACTCCCAGCGGGAGGCCTGGGTGTCCTTCCTCGAGGACCCGGCGCCGGAGGGCGTGGAGGCGCACGCGGTGGGCTTCGCCACGCCCTGACACGCGCTGCTATCCTGGTGGCGCATGCGCGCCAGGAAGAGGCTGGTGCTGCGACGCACCCCGCACGTGCGCGGCCGGGTGGTGGCGGAGGACGGCGCGGCGCTGGAGTTCTTCGAGGTGAACGGCCAGCGGTACACGACCCCGGATGGGAGCTTCGACCGGCGCCTGTTCGGAGCCCAGGGCCCCCAGCGCCTCGTGGTGCGCGCCAGGGGCTACGCGACGGTGGACCGCTCCGTCACGCCGGACGGAGGAGGCGACGTGGACCTGGGGACGGTCACGCCGTTGCTGTTGCCCGGACAGACGCCTGCTCCCGACAGCCCCGGGGCCCTCGAACACCTGCGCCTCCAGCAGCACCCCGTGGAGGAATGGACCCGCGCGTCCGTCACGTTCCGCCGCGTCCCCGCGGGCCACTACACCGTCATCGCGAGCACCCGCGACCAGGACCGCATCCACCGCGAGGAGCTGGACGTGCCCGAGGAGGGCGCGCTGTCCCGCGACGTGAAGCCGGTGTGGAGGCCCCTCGCGCGCTGACGCGTGGCGCGGGGGCCCGCTATCCTGCCCGGCATGGGGAACGGCAGACCTGGGGGCTGGAAGGCATGGCTGGGAGGCATGGCATTGGCGGTCGCCGCGCTCCTCGCCTTCCTCCTGTGGAACACCGAGGCGCCTTCATCGCGCAAGGACGCGCTCGCGCCCACGGCCGCGTCCGCGCTGCACCCGGTGGCCCGCGCGACACGGGTGACGACGACGCCGCGCCCCGCCGGCACCGCGCGCATCTCGGGTCATGTCCTGGGAACCTCCGGCCCGGCTGCGGGAGTGCGCGTCTCCGCGTCTCGCGTGGAGCCCGGGGTCACGCTGTCGGAGCGGCCGTGTCCCTCCCCCACCGGCCAGGACGACGCGCGGGCTCCCCTCTTCAAGAGCGACGCGTGCAGCTTCGACTCCGAGCGCATGCAGGGCGAGGCCGTGGAGGCCCGCGACGGCGAGGCCCTGGTGTTCGCGGAGGCGACCACGGACGCGGAGGGCCACTTCATCCTGGAGGGCTTGCCCGAGGGCCGCGTCACGCTCTGGGCCCTGGGCGACACGGGCGCGGCGTCGCAGGGCGGCGTCGCGGTGGGCTCGGACGACGTGGCGCTGACGCTGGAGCAGGGCGTCCTCTTCCAGGGGACCGTCACGGACACGGACCGCGAGACGCCCATCCCCGACGCGCGGGTGACGCTCGTCTCCCGCTGGCACACGCGCTTCTTCGACGCGGTCACCGACGCCGAGGGCCGCTTCACCGTGGGCCCCCTCCCCCCGGGGGACTACGCCGCCTTCGCCGCCGCCGAGGGCCGGTCCTCGTGGTTCCAGCCGAAGCTCGAATCGCTCGCGGACATGACGACCGTGGTGCTCGCGCGCTCGCTCCTGCTTTCGGGGCAGGTCCTCTCGACGCATGGCGCACCGGTGCCGGGAGTCCTGGTGCACCTCGAAGGCGACACCGCGACGGCGTCCGCCCAACGCACCACGACCGATGGAGAGGGGCGCTTCCGCTTCACCGCGCCCGCCGTCCTCCACCAGCTCACCGCGGAGTCCGGAGGCGCGTTCGCGACGCTGGACGTGACCCCGCCCCTGGAGCACGTGGAGCTGCGGCTCCAGCCCGGCGTGTTCGTCGAGGGCACGGTGCGCGACGACGCCGGCCACACCCTCCCGAACGTGCGCGTGGAGGCCTACCGAGAGGACGGCGGTCCCCTCGGCGCCGAGGCGACCACCCTGACGGATGCCGGAGGCCGCTACCAGCTGGGCCCCACGCGTCCCGGGCCCCATACCTTCCGGCTCCTCGCGCCCCATCACCTGGACGTGGAGCTGCATGCGCAGCGGCTCCAGCAGGGCATGGCGCCCCTGGACTTCACCCTCCGCCGCGCGCAGAGCGTGGAGGGCCGCGTCGTCGACACGTCGGGCGCTCCGCTCGAAGGCATCCTCCTGACGCTGTCAGGGGACCGCCTGGGCGATGGGGACGACATCGACGCGGGTGGCGCCCGGCGCTCGGATGCCACCGGGCACTTCGTCCTGGACGTGAAGCGCGCGGGGACGGGCGAGCTGTCCGTGGAGGATCCGTCCTTCCAGCGGCAGACCCTCCCGGTGCGCGTCCCCTCGCGAGACATCGTGGTGGTGCTGGACCGGGGCGCCTCCGTGTCCGGCGCCGTCACCGATGCGCGGGGCCTGCCCCTGCGGGGAGCGACCGTGACGTTGGGGGCGGAAGCGCAGGAGGAGGACGCGCCATACGAAGAGCCGCGTCAGGTCATGACGGACGAGCAGGGCCGCTTCCACCTGCAAGGCATTGCCCCGGGCACGTACCTCCTGGGCGCCGTCGTCCGGGGAGACCTGATGGACGCCTCGGTGTCCCAGCCCCTCACGCTCCAGGCGCGTGAACACAAAGACATCTCAATGCGACTGGAAGCGGGCCGTGAGCGCGCGGGCATCGCGGTGGATGGGGCGGGCCAGCCGCTCGCGGGGGTCTCCATCACCGCGGACCTCCCCGACAGCGCTTCATCCGAGTGGAGCAACCTCGACGACGATGGACCCGCGGGCCTGCGCACGGGCCCGGACGGGCGCTTCACCCTGCGCGGGCTCGTGGCCCCTCGCTACGCCCTGTGGGCCCACCTGCCGGGCTACACCTTCCGCCCCAGACGCTCCCTGGGAGGCGAGCCCGACACGGAGCAGGGCAGCCTCTGGGTGGACTCCAGCGAGGCGCCCCTCCAGCTCGTGCTGGAGCGCGACGGACGCCTCCGGGGCCGCGTCGTGGAGCCTGGAGGCCAGGCCGTCACCTCGTACAAGGTGACGGGCGTCCAGAGCAGCACCCGGTCCACCGAGTGGCCAGCCGGTGTCTTCGACATTCCCTTCCCCGCTGGAGGTCCGGCCATCCTGACCGTGGAGGCCCCCGGCTTCATGCCGCTGGAGCGCGCCGTCAACCTGACGGAGGGCGTGGACCAGGACCTGGGCGTGCTGACGCTCGATCCCGGCTGGACGCTGCGGCTCGCCCTCCACGACGCGGAGACCGGCGAGGTCCTCAACCAGCTGGAGTCCTTCCGGGCGACCATCACCGAGCCCAAGGACTCCGACGTTGCCCGCGCGATGGCGCGTCCCCAGAACGTCCCGCTGCGCGACGGCGTCTATACGCTGTCACAGCTGCCGCCCCCGCCCTTCACCCTGTCGCTCCAGAGCCGGAACACGCGTCCCTTCAAGCAGGAGGTGACGGCTCGCGTGGACACGCTCACCGTGGCCCTGGATCGCGCCGCGACGGTGCGGCTCCAGGCCCGGGACACGAACGGCGCGCCCCTGCCCGCGCTCATCTCGCTGAAGGAGCTGGGGCGCTATCCCATGATCCGCTATCAGGACGCCGCCCCGGGGGGCACCCTCGTCCTCCGGGGCGTCGAACCCGGCGAGTACCTGCTGGATGCCCGCGCGGCGGACCCGGACGAAGGCCCCCGCTTCTCGCCCCAGCGCGTGCAGATTCCCCCCCGGGGCGAGGTGACCTTCACCGTGGAGGCCGCCCCGCCGTGAAGCCGCGCGGCCCCAAGCCAGGGCGCCCCCATGAAAACGGCGGCCTCCCCTGGGGAAGGCCGCCGCTCTCACTGCTTCAGGCTCCGGACTACTGAGCGGTGGTGATGGTGCCCACCGCCACGTTGATGGTCTGCAGCGAGCCGGAGGCCGGCAGCGCGTGCGCCTTGAGGACGCTCAGCGGCACCACGGTACCGGCCGGCGTCTCGGCGCTGGCATTCACGGTCAGCGCCACGGACAGCAGCGCGCCGTTGTACGCGTGCGCCGGAGCGCCCTTCTGGTACACGCCCACGCGCAGCGTGCTGCCCTTCACGCCCGACTTGAGCAGTTGGGGCGCGGCGCCGAGGTCGTAGCCACGGTTGGCCACGTACTCGGAGCCGTCCACGGTGGACCAGGACGCGGTGGC
Organism: Corallococcus sp. RDP092CA; assembly: GCF_041903675.1. NCBI lineage: Bacteria > Pseudomonadati > Myxococcota > Myxococcia > Myxococcales > Myxococcaceae > Corallococcus > Corallococcus sp. RDP092CA. The sequence continues at coordinate 234,994 of NZ_JAYESI010000009.1, forward strand.
CGCATCCAGCCCCAGCGTCAGGTCCGCGCCGCGGCCGGACTGGCCCGTGGGGCCCACCAGGTCCAGCACCAGCGTGTTGCCCGAGGACAGGCTGTCATTGCGGACCAGGCGCCAGCCCGTCCCCGTGGGGTCCACGTACTTCACCGAGCCGGCGACGGGCACGGTGATGACGGCGGAGTCCTTCCTGGACACATCCGCCACGCTGGTCGCCGTCACGGTGTACGTGCCCGGCTTGTTCGGCGCGGTGTACACGCCGGCGCTGGTGACGGTGCCGTTGGCCGAACCGCCCTCGACGGCCCAGGTCACCGCGACGACGGAGGTGCCCGTGACTTCGGCCGTGAGGCTGACGGCGGCCCCCTGCTCCACGGTGGCCGTCTTCGGAGTGACGCTCACCACCACCGTCGGGACGACGACGGGCTCCACGGTGAGGGTGGCCGAGTCGGACTTCGTCGGGTCCGCCACGCTGGTGGCCGTCACGGTGAACGTGCCCTCGCGGCGCGGCGCCCGGTACACGCCCGTGCTGCTCACGGTGCCGTTGTCGTCACCACCCTCCACGGACCACTGCACCGCGAGGTTGTTGGTGCCGGTGACCTGCGCGGACAGGGAGAAGGACGCATCCTGCGCCACCGTGCCCGTCTTCGGAGAGACGGTCACCTTCACATCCTCGACGACGACGGGCTCCACCGTGACCGAGGCGGAGCCCTTCTTCGTCGGGTCCGCCACGCTGGTGGCCGTCACGGTGAACGTGCCGGACTTGTTCGGCGCCGTGTACCGGCCCGTGCTGCTGACGGTGCCGTTCTCGTCGCCCCCCTCCACGGACCACTGCACGGCCGTGATGGAGGAACCGGAGACCTCCGCCGTGAGGTCCGCGACGGTCCCCTGCCCGATGGTCACCGCCTCCGGCGTCACCTTGACGATGACCGTCGGAGTCTGGACCGCCTCCACCTTGACGGTGGCCGTGTCCTTCTTCGAGGTGTCCACCGCGTTGGTGGCCACCACGGTGTACGTGCCGGCCTCGGCCGGCGCGGTGTAGACGCCCGAGCTGCTGATGGTGCCATGGGAGTCGCCTCCCTCCACCGACCAGAGCACGCGCGGCTCCTTCGCGTCCTTCACCGCGGCGCTGAAGGTCGCCTTCTCACCGGCCTTCACCGTGACGGTCTTCGGAGTCACCGTCACCGGCCCCGAGTCGGAGTCGGAGCAGGCCGCCAGCGCTCCAATCAGGAGCGGAACAATGAGCTTCATCCACGTTTTCATGAGGATTACCGTCCGAACTGGCTGACGAAGAGGGTGATGTCGTTGTCGTCCACAGAGCCGGCGCCGTCGAGGTTCGTCACCTCGGAGCCGTTGGTGCCGTAGTCCTGCGCGAGCAGGCCCATGTCCTCTCCGTCCACGACGTTGTCGCCATTGATGTCGCCCGTGTAGACCTGGATGGCCGCCACGGCCTTCGCCGTCGGTACCACGACGCTCGCCGCGGTCACGTGGCACAGGCCACGCGCCAGCGGCGCGGTGTAGACGCCGTCCGCGCCGACGGTGCCGCAGACGCGGCCCTCCGCCACGGACCAGCTCACCGAGGTGTCCACCACGTTCGCCACGTTCGCCTGAAGGGCGACGGAGCTCCCCACCGGCACCACCTGCTGCGCCACCGCGAACTCCACCGTGACGGGCAGGAGCGTGAAGGGCGTGGTCGCCTTGGAAGAGTTGCCGTAGGCGTCGTACGCCACCGCCTCGAGAACGTGCTCCCCCGGCGCCAGCGGGATCGGGAACAGCGGCAGCGTGTACGGCTCGGACGAGACCCGGCCCTGCAGCGCGCCGTCCACGTAGAACTCCACGTACGTCACGCCCGTGTCGTCGGTGGCCTCGGCCCGCATCGCGTAGGTCTCGTACAGGCCCTCCACGCTGGCGGTGATGTGCGGCGCGCCCTGGTCCTGGATGGTGGAGTTGCGCACCTCGAAGGTCACCGTGCGCTCCGTCGTGTTGCCCGCCTTGTCCGTGGCCGTCGCCTTGAACTCGTGCGGGCCGTTGGACAGGTTCTTCGTGTCGAACGCCGTCGCGTAGACGCCCTCGACGTCCGCGAACGCGCTCACCGGGGTGCCGTCCACCTGGAACGCGAGGCTGGAGGTCCAGACGTTGTCGCTCACGGTGGCCTTGAGCTGCACCGTCCCGTAGCTGCCCTCGACCGCCACGGAGAGCGCGGGGGCCTGGATGTCCGCCTGGGTCGAGGTGACCAGGTTGACGTCGTCGAGGAAGAACTGGACGTCTCCGTCCGGCAGCTGCATGGCCTCCAGCTGGTCCACGTCGAAGAACAGCTGCACCGTCTGGCCCTTGTACGCGGTCAGGTCGAAGCGGTGCTGGATGTACTCCGCGTTGGTGTCATCCACGTTGGAGAGCGTCTTCAGCGTCGCCAGCTCGGTGCCGGCGGGGTCCCGCACCTTCGCGCTGAAGGTGTGGTGGGGCACGGCGTCGGTGAACCCACCGTTGTAGATGCGCAGCCAGAAGCTGAAGATGGCCGAGGTCGAGGCCGCCGGGATGGCCACGGACTGACGGACGGAGTGCCGCACCGGACCCGCGGTCCAGAAGATGTAGAAGCGGCTGCCCGTGTGCGCGAAGGACGCGCTGCTGAAGATGCCCGTCGAGCCCGACACCGTCGTCGCGTTCGTCCAGCCCGTGGAGGTCTCGAAGCTGGGGTTGAGCACGCGCTGGGTGGCGGTGGTGTCCACGTAGAACGTCACCGGGGCGGAGTCACCCACGTTGCCGCTCGCGTCCGTGGCCCGGGCCACGAGCGTGTGCGCGCCGGCCGTCAGCGTGGAGAGGTTGACGACCCGGGTGAACGACTTGACCGAGTTGCCCAGGGACACGCCGTCGACGAGGAACTCCACCGCGTTGACGAAGCCGTTGTCGGACACGTCCGCGAAGTAGCCCGCGCGCGTGCCGGAGATGACCACGTTGGCCTTCACCCGGGGCGCCTCGGCGTCCGCCGCGTGGGTGACGCGCAGCGAGAAGTCATCCACCTGGAAGTTGGTGGCGAGCGAGGCGTTCTCACTGCCCTCCGCGAAGATGCGCACCGTCTGGCCCGCGTAGGCCGTCAGGTCCACGCTCTGCTGCGCATAGCCCAGCGTCGCATCCAGGTTGGACCACGTCGCCACCGTCCCCAGCACCGTGCCCGAGGTGTCGCGCACCTGGAGCGTCAGCGTGTCACGCACCGCGGTGGTCGTCGTCTCGGCGGTGGTGATGTTGAGGAAGAAGGTCAGCGCGGCCTGGTTGACGCCGGCGGGAATGGTGACGTCCTGCCACAGCCGGTCGATGTGCGTCGTGCCATAGCCGTTGAGCCACGCGAAGCCCTGGCCGGTGCGCGGGCCGGAGGAGACCGGGAAGTTGATGTTCGACGGGTCATCCGTCCAGCCCAGCGTGTCCTGCTCGAAGCCCGGGTTGATCAGGAGCTGGTCGAAGCTGTTGGAGACGGTGAAGCTCACCGGAGCGGACGCGGTGGAGTTGCCGGCCGCGTCGAACGCGACCGCCACCAGCGCGTGGGCGCCGTTGGACAGCGAGGTGGCGTCCAGCGGGAACCGGTACGGCTGGGCGGAGACGCTCCCCGCCAGGGCGGCGTCGACGTAGAACTCCACACGGGCCACGCCGACGTTGTCGTCGGCCTGCGCCTGCAGCTGGATGTCCGGCGCGCTGCCAGAGGTGCTCGCGACGACGGTGGGGGCCGTGCGGTCGTCGTACGTGCCGGCGGTGTAGCCCACGTTGATGGCCGCGAAGGCGTTCTGCACCGCGCGGTACTCGTTGGACTGGGCGCCGAAGAGGTCCGCCGCGGCCTGGAGGGCGCCGGTGCGGGCCGACATGTAGTTGGACGACGGGAACAGGTAGGTGGTGAGCGCGCGGTACCAGATGGCCGCCGCCTTGTCGTTGCCGATGCCCCTCGCGCCCGCGGGCAGGTAGGTGCTGGAGTAGTCGGCGCTGACGGCCAGCGGCTGCACGCCCTGGGACAGGAAGTAGAAGGCGCGGTTCATCGGGCCGCTGCTGTAGTGCACGTCGACGTTGCCGATGCCGGGGAACCAGGCGTCCGGGCTCGCGCCGTCCAGCGACGGGCGGAACATGACGCGCAGCGGGAAGTCGCTGAGCTGCTCGGCCATGAGCCAGTTGCCGCCGGTGTCACCAATGGTGCTGCCGCGGCCGTTGGCCACCCAGAACTCCGTCAGGGTGCCGAAGATGTCCGAGTTGGCCTCGTTGAGGCCGCCGGACTCGCCCTCGTAGATGAGGCCGGCCGTGTGCGAGGTGACGCCGTGGGTCATCTCGTGGCCCGTCACGTCGAGCACGCCCATGGACATGAAGCCGCCGGCGGCCGGGTACGAGCCGTCGCCGTAGCTCATGCAGAAGCAGCCGTCGCTCCAGAAGGCGTTGTCGTAGAGGTTGCTGGCGTGCACCCGGTTGTAGGTGGGCGAGCCGACGCCGTCCACGCCGTCGCGGCCGAAGATCTTCTTGTAGAAGTCCCACGTCGCCAGCAGGCCGTAGTGCGCGTTGACGGCCGCCGTCTGGCCGTTGGCGCTCAGGGTGTTGTTGGCACCGACGATGTAGTTCTGCCCGTCGCCCCAGACGTTGTCTTCGTCCGTGTAGAGGGTCAGCGTGGGAATGACGCCGTTCTGCACGGCGGCGTGGTTGACGTCGTAGGTCCGGATGCCCTCGCCGCCGGCGCGCGTGACGTCGCGCAGCTCGAAGAGGCCCTGGGCGTTCTGGAAGACGTCCAGCGAGACGTCACCGCTGTACTGCGAGTGGCCGAGGCCCTTGGCGGCGGCCGTCTGGAGCGAGTTCCACTTCTTCAGCACGTCGCCCGACTGCGCGTCGATGATGAAGTCCGTGTGCTTGACGCCGTCCTTCGCGTTCTCCAGCTCGGTGTGCACGTGGTACGCGAGCCGGTAGCCGACGACCTCCGTGTCGAAGTCCGCCGCGTTCTGCTGCGCGACCGGCTTGCCGGGGTAGCGGTTCACGAGCCGCGTCTGGGGATAGACGATGAGCTCGCTCTTCGGCGCGACGCCGAACTCGCCCTTGGGCGCCAGCTCCTGGGTGGCCTTCGTCACCGCGGCCTTCGCGTCCAGCGTGGGCGTCACATCCAGGCGGATGCCCTTGCGCAGGCCGTCGGTGGTGATGCGGAGGTCCCCCGCGGACAGGCCCTGGTGGGTGATGGCCATGGCGCCCCATACGGGGACGCCCTGGTATGTCTGCGCAAAGCGCGCGTGCGTCTGGCCAAAGGAGTCCGTGCTGGAGCTGGACAGCTGGAAGTCATCCCGCGAGCCCAACCCCAGCTTGAGGCTTTGCGCCTTGAGGTTCGCCAGGGACTCCGCCACACGGGCTGGCTCCCGGAGCTGGAGCTGCACCAGGGTGGATGGGGAAACGGGGGTGAGCTTCTCAGCCGCGAGGGATGAGCTCGCCGAGAGGAAACCGGCGAGGAGCAGAGGCCACCGGGGCCACGGCTTGGACATGGAAGTGACTCCACACACAGCGTTCAGGGGAACTCCCGCCGTCAGCACCCGTGGAGGCACGCTGCCGCCGGAAGGATCACGCGCATGGCGGGGGGCCCGAACACCCTCAGACCTCTGCCCCCGTACGTTCCATGGTCAGCGTAATTGTCCACCAGTATACAGTGTCGAACCCCCAAAGATATGGGGGGGCCCCTGATGGCGACGAAGCGGCCCATGCAAACACACGGAGTCGCGGCGGCTTCACGTGCGGTCCTCGGAAACAGGTGACGCGCCGCGTCCCCATGGGTCGGAGCGCCAGGAACAGCGCGCTGGCGACACGCTGGGATGGGTTCGCCTGGGCTAGGAGTGTGTTGGGGTAACGGGCGAGGAGCCGGATAACAGGCTCCTTGCAGCAGAGGTGGCGCTTCGCCCGTTTGGAGCTGGCGGCGCCGCCACTACGCGGCGAGCTGAGCCCGATGGAGTTTCAGCAGGTTGTGGGTAAGGCAGATGAGCGCCCACTCGCCGCGCGCTTTCTGCAGTCCACGCAGCAGCAGTTGGCGGAAGCCTCGCGCC